>PLZZ01000019.1 GCA_003153585.1 Acidobacteriota bacterium
GCCAGTTCGTCGTCGTTCGTCAGCACGACACCGCCCTCACCGCACGTGATCGTCTTGTTGCCGTAGTAAGACAGAATGCCCATCTCCCCGAACGTTCCGACGTGTTGGCCATTAAACCGCACACCGATGCCTTCGGCAGCGTCTTCGATTACTTTCAATCCATGCTGGCGGGCAAAGGTCATCACCGCGGTCATGTCGGCGCTTTGTCCGTAAAGATGAACCGGCATCACCGCGCGAGTCCGGTTCGTCACCAGCGTTTCCGCCTTCTCCATGTCGATACAAAATGTGTCTTCCCGGATCTCGCAGAGCACCGGTTCGGCCCCCGCTAGAATCACCGCATTGGCCGTGGCCGCGAATGTCAGGTTGGGAATGATGACTTCATCTCCGCGGCCGATTCCAAGCGCCCGCAGGCAAACGAACAGGGCTGCCGTTCCGTTGCACACTGCAATGGCATGCTTCGCACCCGTCAGCCGCTCCGTCAGCGCCTCGAATTCGCGTGTGAGTTCGTGCTCGATCACAAACGTCGATTGAATTACTCGTTCGAGTTCGCGAAGTTCGCAGTCATCAATCCATGGTTCGATTTGGACGACGTGCGCAAGCGCAGTTTGGCGTTCTGAATTCGCTATTTTCATTTGTACGGTTTCGGAAATCCGAAAAGCGTGCGGCATAGAGTTCTTCTTCCTTGCAAGGGACTGCAGCGCAAATACATGGAATCTGCCTGCGTCATAGTTTGCGCTCCAGTTGTTTGTATAGATATCTCAGAAATCTTTTTCCCAGGGAGGGGCGAGGGTGAAGGCGGCGAAGTTCGGCGAGAAAATAAGGATCGGGTTCTAGAGAATCAGTGAGGCGGCACGGGAAACCTTCACTTCGCGCTAGAGCGGCTTGTGGCGTGGACGGACGGCGGCAGTGCACGCCGGAGCCGTCTAACCCGATGTTATAAACCTTGGAAACCGTGGAAACCACTGCGACTGCATCATGCTTGAAATGCGCGTAGGCCCAACGGATGGCCCAGGAGTCAATCGTGCCCGACATTTGCAGGCCCAGCATGTAAGTCAGATCGGCCCCGCCGCGATTCAAGAGTTCCTGCTGATTTTTATTGTTTAGAAATTCTGCGTAGTCAGAAACCTCCCAGTCCACGCGTTCCCAGCGGTCTTTCCAAGTACCCCATCCCCAGGAACAGCTGCGGTGCGAACAAACCGCATCGTATCCATAACTTTCCGGCATTCTGACCGAGTGACTGAAGCCGGTTACCGAGAATATTCTCGTCTCCTTCTTGTAATGATTGAGAACCTCATTCATGAAGGTCAGAAAATCCGGCGCGGTCAACAGATCGTCTTCCATCACGACCTGGTGGTCATGCGTGCGGAATATTTCAGTGACCCCGTTGATTACTGATTGCGCCAAGCCGGAGTTTAGTTCGCGCTGAATTATAGTTACGGAACGAAAGCCCTCGATGGTCCGAAGATAACGTCGTACTTCGTTCACCGGCGCGCTATCGGACTTGTTTTTTGCGCCATCGGAAAAAACAAACAACTGGCTCTGCAGCGCCAGGTCGTTGGCAACAAGAGATTCCACCGTCCTACGCGTGTGTTCCGGACGGTTGTAGACAAATAAAACGACCGGTGCCAAATCCTGTTTCAAAACGCCCGGAGAGTTTCGGCGGTGCAGCGAGCTCGACAAAGTCTGAGTGGCAATATCTTGGGGCTTGGCCAGCCGGGCCAAATCTGACGCCTGTTGCCAGGGTTTTCGTGAAACTTGGAATAGAAATCCCAGGGCTAGGACCCCCGAGTATATAGCGGCTGAAACCAGCATGCCGTACACCGCTCCCTTCAAGCCTAAGAGTCTCACCAGCGGAATCCCCAGGAGCAAAGTGGCCGTGCCGCTGGCAAAATATGCGTAGAACACCACTCTGGGCATTTCCGCCGCTTTTAGCGCATCGTTCATGGTGTTGCCAATTCCCATCAGCAGCGGCAACAGAGCCAGCAGGAACAGCAAGGGGACAACGCCATCGAACTTTCCCGCATAAAGAACGTCAATTACGGAGCGCCCCGCCATCCTGACACCGGCTGCAAAAAGTCCTGTCGCGCAAACCGTCCCCAACCCGACTCTTCTCCATAGTGAGAAATATTCTCCCATTCGCCCGGCTGAAAAATGCGCAGCCAGCGCCGGCAGAACAAGGTAATTCACGGCGATAAAAAGCTGATCTACAGGGGTCACCAAAATATAGATGGCCTTGAGTTGGGCCACATCCTTCACCGACAGCAGCCCGGCAACCAGCCAGTAATAACCCTGCGTCGTCAGCTGAAATACGAAGGCGGTCGCCAAAACCCACTTCGAGTATTTCCAATGCTCCTGCCAGTAGCGTGGCTCGGTCTGAAGGAATTTGTTTTGGGGCTTTGAGATCGATAGCTTTGTGGCGTAACCGGCGCCACCCGCGATCCATCCCAACGCGAGGATTAAGAAAACGGAAAAGCTGTTCAGCAGGTGGAAGTGAGTGGTTAGCAAAACGCCGGAGACCACCGAAACGAAAAACACGAAGGAGACTTTCGCGGCGAGCTCCGCGCGTCCCTGAACGTAGAAAACTCGCCGTAAGAATGAGCTTGAAAGTAGCACGCCGACCGTCAGTGCAAGACCAAGCAGCGCGCGGGAATCGAGATGCGGCGCGAAGACGTTGAGAATGACGCAGGCGGACAGCAAGCACGCAGTGAGAATGACGGCGACCAGCGCGTTACTTTGCGCCATCAAACTTATATATTCCTGCATGCGCTTCCGGTATCGCCCGGATCCGTACACCGTGCAAGGCTCGAGTATTGCAGCGTTGTGAAGGCCGCTTAGAAGCGTATAGATCGAATAGGAGAGCGCGAACATTCCGTACTCTTCCTTGCTTTGCGTGCGAGCCAGCATCACATTGATTAGAAAAGTTCCGCCAACGGAAAAAGCCTGGTCTGCCAGGCTATATGCCAGCGGCATTGCTTTCGAGACATTAGCCGCGGCGCTTGGCGAAAATTGCCCGCCTTGAGTTCGCGGGCTGGTCGCCAACGCCGGATCAGCAGCCGGGTCAATCGTGCGAAGATTTCGATCTGCGGTTAACGTCGGTGCGTTTTTCATTGCAGGAATGCGCTGTCACGCAATCTTGATCGCGAAGAGCGGGGGACAAATGTTCAGATTCTTTCGATATCCGCAGTTTCTACTTCCACCGAAGCGGCGCGCGCAAGCAAGTCAATCGATACCACCACACGGTTGGCTTTCTTCTTGCGAATTAAAACTCCCTCGGCGCCCTGAAGCGCGCCCCGCACGATTCTTACCGTTCTGCCGATTTTCAGGTACGGATGCGGCTCCGCCCGCAATTGAGGAAGCAAGGTATTTCTCAAAAAATCGATTTCCTGGGTAGAAAGCATCGCGGGATGACCGTTAAAACCCACTAGCTTCACTACGCTGGGAACTCGTAATACGTCTACCCGGTCCCGGAGGCCAATTCGCACGAAAACATATCCATCGAACAGTGGCAGTTGGATTCGCTTCTTGCGGTCTGCCCACCTCCGAACGCTGTCGTATACCGGCAGGAAATGCTCGATGTTTCGCTCAAGAAATTGTTTTGCGACCTGCTTCTCGTGATTTGCGCAGGTGTAGACTGCGTACCAGTGAGGGTCTGAAAGCTCAGCGGGATGCAGTAAGAATCTGTCGCCGGAGAGAATCGTAGGGTTTGAAGTAATCATCAAGTTCTACCGTGTTTTATTAACGGCCTTCGAGCGACCGGCACAGCTTCGCCCCGCGGCTTACA
>PLZZ01000227.1:0-6270 GCA_003153585.1 Acidobacteriota bacterium
GATTTGCAGCGGCTCAAGCGTGACACGGATTCGGGAAGGTCAGGTTCCGTGCGGGCCGCCGCTGCTGCTGCCACATCCGCAAGCGAGACACGGATTGCCCCATCTGCCATGCACCAATCCGGCAGCTCCTCCGCGGTTTCTGCCGTGGCGCACGAGCACAAAGGAAAGCTGATCACCGGTGCCGTCGTAGTCGCGCTGCTTGTGGTGGGAACAGGCTACAGCGTGTTTTCACTTATGCGCGGCAAGGCCGCAGCCGTCCCCTTCCAGAATTTCACCATCACGAAAGTCACCGACAACGGTGAGTCGGTCCAGGCGGCCATCTCGCCCGACGGGAAATACATCCTCAGCGCAGTGGCAGAGGCCGGCAAGCAGAGCCTCTGGCTGCGGCACGTTGAGACCAACAGTGACACGCAGGTCATCCCCGCCGCAGTCACACGCTATTCCAGACTCGCCTTTTCACCCGACGGCGGTTACCTCTACTTTCGTCGCGCCGCCAGTGGCGTCGAAGATTCCTTCGACTACTATCGCGCTCCAGTTCTGGGCGGAACTCCGAAAATTGTCGCCCGCGACGTGGACACGAACATCACGTTTTCGCCCGACGGCAAGCGCGTCGCCTACGGACGCGCCAACGACCCGGAAGTCGGCAAGTGGCACCTTCTGATCGCGAATCCCGACGGATCCGACGAAAAGTCGATCGTCGCGGGACCCGCAGCGGAGATTCCCCGATTCATTTCATGGATGCCGGACGGAAAGAAAATCCTCGGTTCCATGCTTAGAGTCGGCGATTCCCTCACCGGGCTTAAAACCTTCGACTCAGCTTCCGGCGAGTCGAAGATACTGGCCCAGTACAACAACATGCTCTTATCTCAATTAGCTGGGACCGCCGATGCCGCCGGAGTTTTTGTCAACGTGATGCACCTTGATACCTTTGATTTCCTATCGCAACTCCAGTTCATTTCACTCCCCAGCACAAAAATTCACTCGATCACCAACGATACAAATGACTATCGAGGACTTAGCGTTTCGGCAGATAACAAAACGATCGCAACGGTACTTCACAAGGATATCCGAAGCTTGTTCCTTCTTCCGAGCGCGGGAAACACAGGCACTCCCCCCGGCCCGGTTCTCCCGCAAGAGAAGGACTACGGCACCTTCGGATGGAGCGCCACCGGAGACCTNNGCCGGGCGGAGTGTCTGGCGCGTTGATGCAGATGGCGCCAATCCGAAAGAGCTTTCCGAACACAGCGGCGCTTTCGGCCCTATATGCTCCCCAGATGGAAAGTGGGTCTATTACAATGAGGACCAGACGTTCAAGCGTGTCTCCATCAATGGCGGGGAAGCGGAAGAGGTCCCCGGCGTCGCCATTCCAGGGGCGATTGTCGGCTCGCCATATTTCGATATTTCTCCCGACGGTAAAACACTGGCATTCGTTGCAGGGTTCACGTCTCCACAAGGAGAGACCGGTGGAGTTCAGCAGAAGCTTGTGCTGCTTGCGCTTGACGCCGGACCGCATCCCGCACGCCGCATTCTCGATCCGAACCCGCTGATATCAAAACCCCCGAGGTATTCGCCGGACGGCAAGTCCCTGCTATATGGCATCCGCGAAAACGGAGTCGAGAATCTCTGGCTGCAGCCGATTGACGGCGCAGGACCCGGCGCTGCCGGCCATCAGATCACAAATTTCACCGCCGATGAAATCAGCTGGTTCGGATATTCGCCAGACGGAAAGACCATCGGCGTCCTCCGCGACCGCCCCGAATCCGACATAGTCCTCCTACGCGACACCGGCTCGCCGCAATAACGCCGGCATCTTACTCATACCGCAGCGCAACCAGCCGATACTTGGGAACCTTCAGCGCATCATCTGCGTAGAGTACTGAGAGGCCGAAATGCAAAACTTCCTTGGCAACCTTCGCTACGCCTTGCGACAGTTCCGGCTGTCGCCCGTTTTTACCGCTGCCGCGGTCCTCACACTCGCCTTGGGAATTGGCGGGACCACCGCAATGTTTACGTTGATCCACGCGGTGATGCTCCGCTCGTTGCCCGTTTCTGATCCCGGAAAACTCTACCGCATCGGCGAAGGCGACGACTGCTGCGTGGAAGGAGGTCCTCAGGACCGCTGGGGAATGTATTCGTTTCCTCTGTACCAGCGGCTGAAGGCCGAAACCCCCGAATTCGAAGAGGTGGCGGCATTTCAGGCTGGCAGCGGACGATTAAGCGTGCGCCGTCAAGGCGTCGAATCAGCCGCCAGGCCTTTGCGCTCTGAGTATGTCACNNGCCCGTGGCCGTGCTCAGCCATCGTGCCTGGCAAATGACCTACGGCAGCGATCCCGCGGTAGTCGGTTCAAGCTTCATCGTCGAAGGCCACCCATTCACTGTAATCGGTGTCGCTCCCCCTGGATTTTTCGGTGAAACGTTGCGCGGCGACCCACCCGATATTTGGGTTCCGCTGCATCAAGAACCCATGATCGAAGGCGACGGTGCACTGCTAAATCAATCTATTTCCGCATGGCTGCGCGTAATCGGCCGCCTGCGGCCCGGAGCTTCCATTGCCGGAATGTCTCCGCGCCTCACCGGAGTCCTGCGCCAATGGATGCAAAATGATTCCGGCTATCCCGCCAACTGGATGCCCAGCGTAATTCAAATGCTTCCCAAGCAGTTCATCAACGTCGTCCCCGCCGGCGCCGGTGTCGCCGAAATGAAAGAAGAGTACGGCCGCAGCCTGCAGATCCTCTTGTCCGTTTGCGGTTTGGTGCTCTTGATCGTGTGCGCCAACGTGGCCAACCTGCTCCTCGCCCGCGCAGTCACTCGTCGCGGACAAACCGCAATACGCCTGGCTTTGGGTGCCACGCGGCGCGAAATTATCATGCAGGCTCTCACCGAAAGCGTCCTGCTGGCCGTCGCTGGCGGCATAGCCGGACTTCTTGTCGCAGTGGCGGCCGCGCGCCTTCTCCTCGCGCTGGCCTTCCACAGCGCGCACTTCCTTCCTATCAGCGCAGCTCCATCGCTCATCGTATTGGCATTTGCTTTCGGCTTGGCGCTCGTCACAGGAATTATTTTCGGAGCCGCTCCTGCCTGGTTTGCAACTCTTACCCATCCGGCCGAGGCGTTGCGCGGCTCGGGACGCAGCACCGGCGATCATTCTTCATTCGCGCGTACCGGTTTGCTGATCGTACAAGCCACTCTCTCGGTCGTTCTCGTCGCCGGTGCCACCATGCTTGCGCGCAGCCTCAACAAACTCGAACACCAGGATTTCGGATATCAACTGCAAGGCCGTGTGCTGGTGGCCCTGCAGGATCCCCCCGCCACTTACACGCTGCCCCAGTTAGAATCGCTTTACCGCCAGCTCGAAGAAAGCCTCAATCGTTTGCCCGGAGTACAGGGCTCCGGTCTGGCGCTTTACAATCCCCTCACCAACAATTGGGGCGAGTTCGTTCTGGTATCAGGCCATCCTGTTCCCACCATGGGCGACGAATCGGAGGCGGCGTGGGATCGCGTCAGCGCCAACTATCTTCAGAATTTCGGCATCCCGATTTTGCGCGGCCGCGCCTTCACTTCCGCCGACAACGAAACCACCGCCCCGGTGGCCATCGTCAACGAAGCCTTCGTGAAACGTTTCTTCAAGTCGGGCGAAGACCCGCTGGAGCAGCACTTCGGCCTGGACTTGCCCCAGAATGCCGCCACCTTCCGCATCATCGGTGTCGTGCGCGACGCAAAATTCGCCGGCTATGCCTTGGAGAGGCCGGCGCGCCCGATGTTCTACGTCCCGCTCGCCCAGAATGTCAATTACACCGACAACGTAATGACCNNNNTCGCCGGTCTTTTCGGCATTGTCGCTCTAGTGCTCGCCGCCATCGGACTCTACGGCGTCACCGCTTACACCGTCGCGCAGCGCACCAACGAAATCGGCATTCGCATGGCCCTCGGCGCCGACCGCAGCAACGTAGTTCAGTTGATCCTTCGCGGCGCATTCAAGCGCGTCTTGATCGGCCTGCTGTTAGGGCTGCCGCTAGCCGTCGGCGCTGGCCGCCTGGTCTCGTCTCAGTTGTACGGCGTTTCCTCCTGGGACCCGCTCGCATTGACCATCGCTGCCGGCGCACTCGCTGTCTGCTCCTTCTTCGCCGCCATAATTCCCGCAAACCGCGCAGCCTCCATTTCCCCCATGACCGCTCTTAGAATCGAGTAGTCTCTCCGGTTGATTCGCTCAAGTGCTGCAGCCCGCGCTCACCACGCGGTGCCAGTCGCGCTCCGGAAAAAGCACCCATCCGCACACCCACAGCCGTTTACCTCACCGCCCCCTCGCGGTAGAATCGCCCGCACTCGCAATCTCGTGTCGCACTTGGGAGGCGCCATGGTCGCTCGCGTAACGCACTATCGCATTCGCGAAGGCAAGCTCGCGGAATTTACCGCGACCGTGCAGTCTCTCACCGCCGCCCTGGACAAGCTGAATGGCTTTCGCGTCCTCTTGGTTCTCCGCGCCGAAGATCCCGCCAGCCGCGACGCCATGGCCATTTCCGTTTGGGATTCCGCCCTGGATCTGCGCAACAGCGACAACAACACCTTCTATTACGACGTCATCGCGCGTGTGCTCAGTTGTTGCGAAAGCTTCTCTCCCATGCACCAGCAGGAAGTCCTGGTAACCAAATTCGCAAATTCCTAAGCACAAGTATTAATTCAGGTTTTTTCGTGGGGTTGCGTCTGGCTAGCTCGTTTCGATCGGCAAACGCTGCGATTATTACTTGCGAGGAGATACTTCTATACAGAGGACAAAACGCGCGCGGAATTACCCAGCGCACCAAAAAGTCAAAACGCCGGGCACAGATCGATCCGCCTAAAAAACTATTCGGGCAGCTATAGCGTCGTAGCCGGCTCCCCGCGACGACGGCCCAGCAACCCTACCCCAGCCAATCCAACCAGTACGAGCGCAAGAGATCCCGGTTCCGGCATTGCAGGGGAATTACCTGATGGGCCCTCGCCAAGACGTCGCTCTCTGGACTTTAAAATCCAGTTGGTCCCATAGTCGTCGGAGTTAGAGCCCCAACCAGAAAAATTAACGTCGGCCGCTGCCCCGGATGCAGGCTGTCCCCAACTTGAGGTATCTTTCCCATCTCCGGTTCCAGGCGCGTGATCCGCCCACACTGGCGCCGCCGCCATCAACATAGCTGCACAAAAAAGCAAACCTAGCCTAAACTTCATATTGTTTCTCCTACCCTCAGTCCAACCGCAAAGACCTTTCCCTGCACTCCAAATACTACTCGCCGTGGAAAACGGCGTCTGTGCAATTGTGAACACATCCTACTCTCCGGACGCATCCCACAATCAATCAATTCTATGCTTCATGCGCTAAAAGCACAATACATACTTTACCGTATGGTCACTCTCCCTTTTCCGTAACAGTCCCGCCTTCCGCCCGGCGAATCCCAAAGGATTCACCCTGACATATTTCGCCAAGGAACCGCCTTGTAAAACTCCTTAACCCCCTTGTCCTCATAGATTTAGCAAATGGAGGAGCATTGCCGAACCCGCGCAAGCGTTCGCCGCCCTTCGCTATCTCGTTCCGCCGTCAAGCGCCAACCCCCGCCAGCGCTCGCGAAAATACTCCTTCCAGCTCTCCGGCAGCGCCTCCACTCGCAACGCTCGCCCCAGCGAAGCCACATCGTCCTCGTCCCACCTTTTCGCGATATACAGCCGAGTAATCTCCGACACCGGCACCGCGTTCGCCTCTCGCGCAATCACTTTGAACTCGTCCCCCGCGCCCACTTCTCCCTCGCGCGTCACCGCCAGATAAAATCCCGTCCGCCCACTCGCCAGAAATCGCTTCACCATTTCGCCCGAATCAAATCTCACATTCAGTTTGTAGCAAGGCAGCCGCGGCTGCGTCACCACCACTTCCGCCGACCCCACCGCGAACCGGTCGCCCAGATGCGCCGAGTCTTCCGTAAATCCTTCCGTCGTAAAATTCTCCCCGAAGATCGCTGTCGGCAATTCGCGCCCGGGCAATTCCTTCTTCCAGTAGTCGTAATGCGCCACCGGATAGCAATACACCGCCTTAAATTCCCCGCCATGCACCGTCAGGTCTGCCTGCCGGTCGCCATCCAAATTCAGCTTGCGCAACGCCACCCGCCCCGCCACCGGCTCCTTGTAAATCGCCGTGGTCACGCGCACCCCGTGGTACATCACTTCCCGCGGCAGCCCCGTATTCACCGAAACTATCTTCATCTCCACCCATCCTCATTATCTTTTAACTTGTCATCCCGAGCGAGGCCGCTT
>PLZZ01000227.1:6360-6952 GCA_003153585.1 Acidobacteriota bacterium
TTGCTTCGCTCTTTGGCTTCGCCGGCTTTTACCCCGGCGATCGCAAAGCAGAAGTTTGCCCCGCCAAGTCCTCCCACGTAGGGTTTGTTTTCTCGATAAGCGCTATTTTTTTGGCCCGCCTCCAGCCTTTGATTTCCTTTTCCCGCCGGATTGCCGCTCTGATGTCGGTGAAGACCTCGTAATGGACCAGCCGTTGGGTGTGGTATCGCGACGCGAATCCGGGAACAGTTCCGCCCCTGTGCTGTTGGACTCTGCTCCGCAGATTGTTCGTCACTCCGGTGTACAGGCTGCGCGATCGGCTGGCAAGAATGTAGACGCAGTAGTTGCGATCCATTGCATGACCCAAGAATGGACACAGCCTAGCAGAGAAACGGCAGTGCGCGAAGACGACCCTCGGCGTTTCTTCCCTTTGCCCTTTCCTTTGCCCTGTTCTTTACGTTGTCATCCCGAACCGCGCATTGTGCGGACGTTTTGAGGGACCTGCTGTCCGGTATTGCGTTTGCCCGCTCCTGTCTTTCGTTGTCATCCCGAGCGAGGCCGCTTCTGGCCGACGAGGGACCTGCTGTTTTCTTTCCTTTGTCTTTTTCTTTAC
>PLZZ01000128.1 GCA_003153585.1 Acidobacteriota bacterium
CGCCCTCGAACATTCCTCGTCTAAGCGAAGTCCATGTGAGCGCCGGCGTTCTATTTTTCGCTTTCGTGGTTTCAATTCTTACAGGCGTGCTATTCGGCCTGGCGCCGGCGCTGCAATCTGCGAATCCGAATCAGGTTGAGAACCTTCGCGAAGGCAGCCGCGGCTCTGGTTCCGGCAAACGGCACACGCGCCTCTCGCGCNNCGTGCTCGTAGTCTCAGAAGTAGCGCTGTCTCTCATATTGCTCGCAGGCGCCGGACTTCTTCTTCGCAGCTTCTGGCATGTTTTGGAAGTACGTCCGGGCTTTAATCCGAGCCACGTCACCACTGCGCAGATTTGGATTCCAGTTCCGAATAACCCGAACACCGATCCTTACCGCCCTACGGACAAGCGCGCTGCTTTTCTGATGGAAATCCTCCGCCGCGTCTCTGCTTTTCCGGGAGTGGAGGAAGCCGCGATCGGCAGCACAAACAGCCTGCCCCTGGAACAAGCTCGAAACCAATACCCGTTCACGATTCAAGGGCGTCCGACGGATTCGGAGCGCGCCCCGATTTCGGAATTTGCTACCGTCACTCCTGAATACTTCCACGTGCTGCAGGTCCCGCTGCTTGCCGGCAGAAATTTCGCTGAATCCGACGCCGACAAAGCTCAGCCAGTTGTCTTGATAGATCAAACTATCCAGCGGCGATACTGGCCCGATGAGGATCCACTTGGAAAACAACTTAAAATCGGTCCGGCGAACCAGCAGAACCGTTGGCTTACAATCGTCGGCGTAGTAGGTGACACGAAGTCGGACGGTTTCGACGCTCCAACAGCCCCGCACATATATTTGCCCGTCCGTCAAAGTCCTGGCTATGCGTCTGTCATTTATCTACGCAGTGGAGCCAACCCGGAAAGTCTCGGCGAAGCCATCCGCCACGAAGTCCAATCTCTCGATCCCAATATTCCCGTGTTCAGCGTGCGGACGATGGATGAAGTCATCGCCAGATCGATGGCCGAGCGGCGCTTCGCCCTTCAACTTCTCGGCGCCTTCGCGACGGTGGCGCTTCTGCTTGCGGCTATCGGCATCTACGGCGTGATGGCGTATTCCTTCAGCCAGCGCACGCACGAGATCGGTATCCGCATCGCACTCGGTGCGCAGCGCATGGACATCCTGCGCCTGGTTGTGGGTGAGGGCATGCGGCTTGTTATAATCGGCCTTGCCTGCGGACTTGTTGGAGCCGCGGTCCTTACGCGATTCGTCCGGACCATGCTTTTCGATGTGAGTCCCGCTGATCCGCTTACCTTTGCCGCCATCTCCGGCATTCTCGCCGGCGTCGCGTTTTTCGCCTGCTATATCCCCGCCCGGCACGCGACCCGTGTGGAACCGCTCGTGGCTCTGCGCGAAGAATAAAATACTGCCGCCCTAGGTAGACGCGGCCAATTTGGACGTGCCGTGCTCCGCAATCCGGCTTCCCGCCCGACATGGACTTGAAAACCCGTATGCTATAATTCGTTCTGCGCAACAATAAAAGGCCTCGCTAACGCGCCGGAGCAGCCCTGATGCCCATCCCGAAAACCGAAAAGATTTGGCATAACGGAAAGTTTATCGAGTGGGACGACGCGAATATTCATGTCCTTTCGCACGTCGTTAGCTACGGCTCCGCGGTTTTCGAAGGCATTCGCTGCTACGACACCAAGCAAGGTCCCGCCATTTTCCGCCTTCGAGATCACATCCAACGCCTGTTGAATTCAGCCTACATCTACCGCATGGAAGTTCCATTCACCCTCGACGAAATCTGCGCTGCGAATCTCGATCTCGTCCGCGTCAATAACATCAGCGAGTGCTACTTGCGGCCGATTGTCATGCGCGGTTACGGCGAAGCGGGCGTGGACCCAAAAGGCTGTCCTATCGAGGTCTATCTCGCTTGCTGGAACTGGGGAAAATATCTCGGTGAAGAAGCGCACCGCAGCGGAGTGGATGTGTGCATCAGCTCCTGGAATCGTCCCGCGCCCAACACCTTGCCGCAAATGGCTAAGGCCGCCGCGAATTACATGAACTCCCAGCTCATCCGCATGGAGGCGCGCGCGAACGGCTACGTGGAAGGCATCGCGCTCGACGTGCATGGCCACGTTAGCGAGGGTTCCGGCGAAAACATTTTCCTGGTAATGGACGGCACGCTGGTCACTCCGCCGCTTTCCAATTCTGCACTGCCCGGAATCACTCGCCACTCGATACTCACGATTTGCCGCGATCTGAATATTCCCGTCGCCGAGCAAATTATTCCTCGCGAAATGCTTTATATCGCCGAGGAGGTTTTCTTCTGCGGCACCGCCGTGGAGATCACGCCGATTCGCTCGATTGACCGGATCAAAATTGGCATAGGCTCGCGTGGTCCGCTGACCAAGCGTATCCAGGACGAATTCTTCGCGCTTACCGGCGGGGTCAAGCCCGACCGTCATCACTGGCTGTCGCCGGTCAATGTTACCGCCAGCGCCGGCGTCGCCATCCGCACCTAGTGTCGCCGGTCAAAGATTGCCGCACGCAAGTCATCCGGCACCCACGCATCAATCCCTCGGAATTCTAGAGCGTCGATTCCTTACCCCTATCTGTCAACTCGCTTTCTCCCGGCGAATTCAGTAAAATCGCGCGCGGCCCTGCAAATTCTGTTCGAGCCGAGCGCACTGGGAGGAATTCTCTGTATAGCTTGCCTCAGAAGCTTCTCGCGGAGTTCCTCGGCACATTTGCGCTGATTTTCTTCAGCATCGGCGCGATTTGCGCCGATCAATATCTCCGCGCCGCCGGACAGCCTTCCATCGGCATTCTCGGTATCGCCATCGCCTACGGTCTCACCTATGCAATTATGGTGAGCGCTGTTGCCCACATTTCCGGCGGTCATTTGAATCCCGCAGTCACCGTCGGCTTTTGGGTCACCAGACGCCTCAGCACCTTGCAAGCTCTTTTCTACTGGATCGCGCAGCTCCTCGGCGCCGTTGCAGCCACCTATGTTCTCATCGCGATCGTCCCGGACACCATTTGGAGTTCTGCGGGAAGAGGCATCATGCTTCTGGCGCCGGACTTCACGCGCCTGCACGCCATGCTGCTTGAAAGTGTGATGACGTTCTTTCTCGTCTTCGTCGTCTTCGCCACCTTCGTCGACGCCAGAGGCGCCCTTAACAGAACGTCCGCCTTTGCCGTTGGCCTCACCGTCACCGTAGGCGTGCTTTTCGGCGGCCCTTTCACCGGCGCCGCGATCAATCCCGCACGCGCCTTTGGGCCGGCTCTTGCGGCCCGCTACTGGGCCAATCACGGAGTCTATTGGGTCGGCCCGCTCTTGGGTGGCGTCCTTGCTGCCGTGATTTACGACCGCCTCTTCCTTGCCGACCAGCCTCCCGTTTAAAGCGGAACTTGCCCCCGTTACGTAGCCCAACGCAATACCTGACCTAAAGTACAGGTTGGCAGTTTAGAAATGCCTCTCCGGGGTTTTCTTGCTACCCCCTGATGCGCGTGCTAGCGTGGTTTGAAGCTCCACAGCCGAGGACTTTCGCTATGGCCATCAGCATTGATGATTTATTGCGCCGCGCGGTAGAAAACAGAGCCTCCGACTTGCATCTCAAAGTCGGTAACCATCCCTACCTGCGTGTGGACGGTATCCTCAACGGGCTCACCGACGTGCCGCGCATCACTCCCGAAGAAATGCTCTCGATGGCTTTCAGCATGATGACCAACCGGCA
>PLZZ01000132.1 GCA_003153585.1 Acidobacteriota bacterium
GCTTGATGAACTGCATCGTGTCGTAGATGGCGAGGCCCGCGTAGACCGAGCCGCCCGGTGAGTTGATGTACACCGAAATGTCTTTCTCCGGGTCTTCGGACGCCAGAAACAGCAATTGTGCGGTCACCAGGTTGGCCACATGATCGTCAATCGGCGTGCCGATGAAAATGATGTGGTCTTTCAGCAGCCGGGAATAAATATCGTACGCCCGCTCGCCGCGGTTCGTCTGTTCGACGACCATCGGAACGAGTGTTGTTGCGCGCGGATTACCGTCGTCTTTGTGTGTCATAGGGAGAACTTTTGTGCGCTGAGGAACCCGAACCTACTTCTCACTCTTGGCTGTCTCGATTCGGGCGTTGCGGTAGAGCCACTCGATTGTTTTGTCACTTCGCAACTTCGATTTCATCCTATCGAGCACTCCTTGCTTTGTCAAGCGAGCCCGCAGAGCCGTTGCCGATTCGCCACTGTGTTCCGCCAGCGCTTGAATCTCTTTTTCCACTTCTTCATCGGTCGCGTCGATCTTTTCCGCTTCTGCAATGCGGTCAATCAGCAGCTCGGCCTTCACGTCGTCCACCGCGCGCTCGCGTTGGTGGTTTCGAAGCGCCACCCAATCGATGTTCACCGCGCGCGGGTCCACTCCTTGGGCCGTCAGTGCCCGAACGCTGCGCTCCAGCCTCACATTCATCTGATGCTCCACCAGCGCTTCGGGAACCGGAAAATCGTGCTGCTTCACCAGAGCTTCCAGAAGCTTCTCGCGAGCCTGCGTCTTCTGCTGATCTTCCTTCGCCACTTCCAAATCCTTCGATATGAGCTTGCGCATTTCTTCCACAGTCGAGAAAGCGCCCTTTTCGCCCGCGGCGTCCTTCGCGAACTCGTCATTCAATTCAGGCAGCTTCTTTTCCTTGATGCCCTGAACTTCCACTGTGTAATCGTAGGCCTTTCCTGCCAGTTTCTGGTCCGGATAATCGTCGGGGTATTGCGATCGGAATTGTTTTGTTTCGCCGCTGCTGGCGCCGCGCAAATTCTCCGTAAAACTCTCCAGAGTTTCTTCCGCGCCGATGTGGCACATGATGTTGTCTGCCTGCACCGGCTCGCCGCCGCCCACCGGTATCCCCGAAAGCTTAATTAAGACGTAATCGCCGTCCTTGGCCGCTCGCCCTTCCACCGGGACGAAGGTAGCGGCGCGCTCGCGCATATCTTCAATCACTTTGTCCACCTGCGCGTCGCCGGTTTCGATAGCATCAACATGGATCGCAAGATTTTTGTAGTCGCCCAGCTCGAACTCCGGCAGCACCTCAAACACCGCGCGGAATCGCAGCGGCTCGCCTTCCTTGAAATCAACTTTATCTACAGATGGGCGCGTAATCGGGATCAGCTTTTTCTCTTCCAGAGCTTTTTCGATATATTCAGGCACCAGCGATTGCAGCACTTCGCCCTGTATATCTTCAGCGAAACGCCGCCGTATCAGCGTCACCGGAGCTTTGCCCGGACGAAATCCCGGAACGCGCGCCACGCGCGCAAGATCCCGCGCCACTTTTTCAGTCGCTTTGGTTACGTTCTCGGCTGGAATTTCCAACTCGAGTTCGCGCTTGCATGTCGCTTCTGTCATGGAAGTTTTTCAGGGCGTTCTTACAGTAATCCCTGGCCCAATCCGCCTTTCACTTGTTCCTATCCGAGAACCTTGGCAGGGAAGTGCGGCTGGCATTCACCGCAGGTGAATTTCCAGTATAGGGAAGACGTTGTCTCGCGTCAACCAGCCGCGCCTCGTTGCTTCTTCGAATTTTTCTGCGGAAGAAGGGACTCGAACCCCTACGGCCTTTCGGCCACCAGCTCCTAAGGCTGGCGCGTCTGCCAATTCCGCCACTTCCGCGTCGGCTGGCTCCTTCGATTATACAGGCGACTTGGATTCCGAGAACAGTCAAACGCCACTAGATATACGCGCCTTTCAGCGACGCGATGAATTGGATTCCAGCGACCGTCTTTCCTTTCAGGTGATCGTCGTTCGTGATGAACAAATCTATTCGAGCCTGGGCAGCACAGGCGAGTTGAATCGCGTCAGGCGCCTTGATGCTTCGATCCTGTCGAATCGTTGCGTAGTGTTCGGCTGTTTCCTGATCGAACGGGAGCATCACCGCCGCGACTGTCAGGGCCTGCAAATACGATCGTCGAAGCTCATCATCTCCCTTTTCTGTTGGCTTCACGAGAATTTCTCCCAGCGTCAAAGTAGAGGTGAAGAGCTGGTCGCCGCGGGAAATCATCCTCTGGCGCAATCCGCTCACGTCCTTTGAATACTCACCATAATCTTCGAAAAGATAAATGAAGAGGTTCGTGTCCCAGAATACCCGGCTCATTCCCACCCCTCACGCAAGCGCCGCACGTACTCGTCGGCGTGCTCGCCGGCCCAGATTTTTTTCCCCGACCCGCGCAGGGAAAGAAGGGGATCAGTTTGCGGATTTGGTTTTCTCCGAACATACTCCGCGTCATACCAATCAAGAAGAAAGTGATACTTTGACGGTACATCTTCTCTCGCAGGCGTAATCTTCGAGTCTTCGCGCGCCGGATGGTAGGAATCTCCCGGCCGAAAGAGTCTGCGTCTGGCTTTCCCGGTCTCGTACAACATTCGGTAGCGCCCGGGATTGGGGGCCCGATTCGCCACGCAGTGCTGAATAATATGAACGTAGACGCCCGGCCGCAGCTCTCCGAAAAGTTCCTCTTGCTCCGCTCGCGCGCGAATTTCTTCAACGGAGAAATCCTTTTTGCCCGGATGCTCGCTTTGGAGCAGCGCGGCGGCAATCCAAACCTCGTCAGCCACTCTGATCGCCACTTTGCTGGAAGACATAGTTTCTCCAGGACCTTGAATTGTTACATTCTACCAAGTAATATTGTAATATCAAAATATATATGACCATCATGGGGGACGGGCCTCGCGTTCGAGCTGACTTTGTTCTGCTCCCTCTTCGGCTGGCTTTCGAATGCCCTTGCAGCACTCACCCTGTTTTGCTAGGCTTCCGGCCCAACAAGCCTTATCCAATCCCGGGAGGAACGCCATGCCACACTGTACGAAATGCGGAGCCGCTATAGCAGATAGCGCTGGTTTCTGTCCAAGTTGTGGCGCCACCCAGGGAGCGGCCGCCTCATCGCCTTCCGCCGCCTCCACGCAATCCGGTTTGGCTGAAAACGTCGCTGGATTGCTCTGCTACGTTCTCGGTTGGATCACTGGCCTAATCTTCTATCTCACGGACAAGAGGCCATTCGTTCGTTTCCACGCGGCGCAATCTATCGTAGTCTTCGGCGCGCTCACCATCATCCGAATTATCGTCGGCATGTTATTCGTCACCGGAGGTCTCGCCGGAATTACCACAGGACTCTCGCTGGGAATCCTGCTCTTCTGGCTCATTTCTCTCGTCGGTCTTATTCTCTGGGTTCTCCTGATGGTCAAGGCTTACCAGGGCGAGCGCTACCGCGTGCCCATCGCTGCCGACTTGGCAGACAAGATATTCGGGAAATCCTAACTCGCGAGCTACCCGTCGTTTTTAATTGTTTCTTTTTCGAAGTCATGGCGCTGACGTTCGCCGCCCCTATGCCCACCGGAATCGCCGAGCGGCGCGGCCTGCTCTCCGTCTTCGTTAACCCTTGTTAACCCTTGACATCCGTCAGTCCAGCGTCCATCTTTATTGACTTTCCTTTATGGCACGCCGTACCCGGAGTGATGGGAGACAGAAGTGAAGCTTCGCCTTTGTTTTCACGATAAGTGCTTCGACGGAGCGGCCTCGGCCGCTGTGTTCACCCGCTTTTACCGCGAACGCATCCACCCCGATGCCCAGTTTATGTACACCGGGATGACGCATAAAGCTTCGCAACCGTTCGAAGACGGCATTTTCGACGGCGACGAAAACGCCATCGTGGATTTCAAATATTCCAGTTCGCCTCTGCTCACCTGGTGGTTCGACCATCATCAGAGCGCGTTTCTCACTCCTCAGGATGCCGAGCATTTCCGTCGCGACCATTCAGGCAAGAAATTCTACGACCCCGCCTTCAAGTCCTGCACGAAATTTTTGGCCACCATCGCCGCGGAAAAATTTGGCTTTGACGCCAGCCCGCTAGCCGAACTGATCCATTGGGGAAATATTATTGACGGCGCGCAATTTGAAACCCCCGCAATTGCTGTCGGGCTCGCCGAGCCGGCCATGCAGCTCGCTCTGGTGATCGAAGCGGCGCCCGAACCCGATCTCGTGCCGAAACTCATTCCCTCCATGGCCGTGCTTTCCCTGGCCGAAATGGTGAAGCTGCCTCTCGTTCAAAAATACTTGGGCAGCCTGCTCGAACGGCACCGGCGCTCGCTCGATATTTTGCGCGAGCGCACCGATTCTCGCGGCGGCGTAATCTATTTCGACGTCAGCGACCTCGACCTCGAAGGCTACAATAAATTTATTCCGTACTTCTTGCATCCCGACGCAATCTACTCCGTCGGCGTGAGTGCGTCCTCCATACGCACAAAGATCTCGGTGGGAACCAGTCCCTGGAAGGAAATACCCGCCGACGTGAATCTCGCGTCTCTGTGTGAGCAGTATGGCGGCGGAGGCCACGCCCGCGTCGCAGCCATCTCTCTGGGCCCCGGTGAGTTGGTTCGCGCCCGCCAGGTCGCCCAGGAGATCGCGGCAACCCTTCGCCATTCCTCTTAGTTTCGGGCGATCTAATGGCTGTTTATGCAATCAGGAAATGTAATCCCATGGCCTTCCGCTGTCTTTGGGGACGAGATTTTATCGTGTTACAATACCTCTCTTTTGTTGGGCCGGTAGCTCAATGGTAGAGCAGCTGACTCTTAATCAGCGGGTTGCAGGTTCGAGTCCTGCCCGGCTCATCACTTTTTTGCGATAAGTTAGCGTCTTCGGATTTATTCGAAAGAATAAGCCGGGATGCGTTTGAAAAATATCAAGAACCTCCCAGCAATATGGGGGCTATCCCCCAGGCGTTTGCGCCCTCCAAACTGCCCAAGCTTTGCTAAATCGTACTCGCCAGTGACTTAAATGGCGCTCATATCATCATAAGTATGTGTGCTGCGACGCTCACCGCTAAAACGAGGAGTACATCGAATGCGCGACAAATTTACGAACCCAGGCTCTAGCGCGGCACCGCGCGGCGAATGCAGCTCCAGAATCAGCATGCGAAACGGGCTGCTTGCGCTTTTGTGTTCGATAATTCTGGCGATTGGCCTGACGGCTTGCCCCAGCCAGAATCACCACGTGGTGAGTTCATCTCCGAATATCACGAGCCTTAATCCAAACGCAGGAGCGGTAGCCGCGCCCGTAACCATCACCGGCACGAATTTCGGCGCGACGCAAGGGACCAGCACCGTCACCTTCAACGGCACCGCAGCCACGCCGACCAGTTGGAGTGCAACGAGCATCACGGCGCCGGTTCCCGCCGGAGCGACCAC
>PLZZ01000163.1:0-2933 GCA_003153585.1 Acidobacteriota bacterium
TCTCCGTTGCGGCGGAAGAGTTCGCTCAACAAACCTCTCCCCGCTCCATGCATGGGATCAATGAGGAACCGGAATTTCGCTGCACGTATTCGGTCCCAGTCAACCAGCCCGGCGAGCGTTTCCAGATACGGCGTGCGAACGTCGAGCGAGCGGATTAGATCTTTTCTCGGCGGAAGCGGAGGCACGCCGTCACGCAAAACTTTCGTCAGTTCCGTTTCAATCTGCGCAACGATTGCGGGCGACGCGGAACTGCCGTAGCTGGCTTTGAATTTCATGCCGTTCCAGCGAAATGGATTGTGGCTCGCCGTGATTTGGATTCCGCCGGCCGCGCCGCGCATGCGGACCAGTAAGGAAAGTGCCGGCGTAGGACATGCGTCGGAAGCAAGCGAAACCGGGCTACCCGCCGCTGAAACGGTCTCGGCCACGACTTGTGCGAATTTTTCTGACCCGAAGCGTGTGTCAAATCCCACCAATATTTCCGCTCCCGGCTTTTCTGCGCGAACCACNNTTCAGAGTATAAGCGATGGATTTTGCGGCGGAAAGGAAGTGTTGTGGAGCCACGCCAAAAATAACCAGCCAAAATGGGAAAACGCCGTCCGTGCCCGGATTACAGCAGATGCTTCAGCTTCCGCTCCTCCAGCCACCTGACGATTCTCCCTACGTCCTGCGATCGCTCGCGAGGACATAGAAGAATGGCGTCATCGGTTTCGACCAGCACCATGTCGCGTACCCCAACCGCCGCTATGAACTTCTTCGGACTCCAGAGATAGTTTCCGCTCGCGTCGATTGAAAAGAACGGCCCGGCCGAGACGTTCGCGCCGGGTTTGGAAGCGAGCAGCTCATACACCGCAGCCCAAGAACCGATATCGCTCCAGCCGACTTTCGCGGGAATCACGAAAACGCGCGGCGGACCGGCGGCGCGGTCTCTCCGAGCGTTCACGCCGGAAGTGGACCGGGTAGCCGGTTCCATTACGGCATAATCAACCGATATATTTTCAAGGCGCGGATAAATTCTCCGCAGCGCGGATGCATATCGGGCCGTACCGATAGTCTTCGCGAGTTCGGTAAGCGCGGCGTGTGTGCCGGGGAGAAATCGCCGAAGGTTTTCCAGGAAGGTCGAGGCTCGCCAGAAAAACATCCCCGCATTCCAGAAATACTTTTGTGACGCTACATACTTACGCGCGACAGGCAGCGCAGGTTTTTCAGTAAACCGGCGGACGGAATAAGCTGCTACACCGCCCGGCCGAGCGAACATGCCACCGCGTTCGATGTATCCGTAACCTGTTTCCGGCCGACCAGGCGGAACGCCGAGTACCACCAGGTTTCCGCGCTCGCTTGCAAGATTCAGCGCCGCGCGCACGAGTTTGCGATATCTCGGGGCATCGCCAATGTAACTATCGGCGGGAAGCACAGCCATCAGTGCGTCCCCGTGTACGCGTGCGAGATGGATTGCCGCCAGGCCGATGGCCGCAGCCGTGTTGCGCCCAAGCGGTTCAGCCAATATTTGCGAAGAAGGCACCCCGCGAAGTTCGCGACGGGCTGCGGCGGACTGTTCCGCGTTCGTCACGACCCAAAAATTTCGCTGCGGAACGATCGGCTCCAGCCGCGCAACAGTTTCGCGCAGCATAGTTTCGTTCCCAGCGATGTTCAGAAGTTGTTTGGGAGTGCGCATGCGGCTGCGCGGCCAGAAACGCGTGCCGCGTCCGCCCGCAAGTAGGACAGCGCATGTGGGAATCGAGACCCTTGCTGCCGGTGTTTTCTGAGCGCGACTCACAAATGCACCAGCCTCGACCATTGCGCTTCGCTGATCCCCTGAGCGACCAGCTGTCTCTCCAATTCACTTAGGTCACCAGGGACGTAAGTCCGCAACACTTCCGAGCGCGAATCGGGCTTCAATTCATACGCGCTGAGCGCTGCAGGAATCAGCCAGACTTGCGCGGGCCCGTACTTCATGTGCTCGCCGGCCCACTGAATCTCACCCGCGCCTTCAAGAATGATCAATAGTTCGAAGCGGCCGGCCACTGCATCCGGAGTGATACGTTTCTCAAATTCCCATTTCTCAGCCACAAAATACCGGCACGCTGCAAAGTAGGTCGTCGTTACTGAATTGCGTTGGACCCGCACTGGCTCCACTTTTCCGGCGTTCTGCGCCCCAAACCGCATCACTTCGAGCGCCTTCTCGATATGCAAAGCTCGCGCCTGCCCCTTCGCGTCGCGGCGATTGTAATCGTAAACGCGATAGGTGATGTCGGAATGTTCCTGGATCTCGCAGAGGATCAGTCCCGGTCCAATCGTGTGCGCTGTACCGGCGGGAACAAAAATTGCCTCTCCTGCATGCACAGGAATGTGCTCCAGACAATCCTCCGCGGTACCGTCGGCTATCGAGCGGCGGAATTGCTGCAGATCCACGCCGTCCTTCAGTCCCACCATCACTTCGGCGCCTTTGCCGGCTCGCATCGCATACCACATCTCGGTCTTGCCGCGGCCCCCGGAAGCCTGTTCGTGCCGCGCAGCATAATCATCATCCGGATGAACTTGTACGGAAAGCCTATCTTCCACAAACAGAAATTTCACGAGGAGCGGGAACGAACCGTGTTCGCGTTCAGACGTTCCCTTCCATTCGGCCGGCATTTCTCGCCAGGCGTCAGCGAGTTTTTTGCCCGCATAGGGACCTGACGCGAAAACGCAGTCATTGCCCGTCAGCCAAGCTTCGCCAAGCGGTTCGGTTAAATTTGATTTGTCAGGGAAAAATGGCGCCAGAGAACGGGCGCCCCAGGGACGCGGGCTGAAAACCGGCTCCAGCCGCGCCGGACAAAGATTCACGCCGCACTGCCGAAGAAGCGCCGCATCCTGCTCAGGCCTTCTTGGATTCGCTCCATCGACGTCGCATAAGAAATACGAATGTGCCCCGGCGCGCCAAATGGTTCGCCCGG
>PLZZ01000163.1:3006-3158 GCA_003153585.1 Acidobacteriota bacterium
GAATTCGGATTCGAAGTGGACTGGCTCTGCAATTTCGCGACTGCGTCCACCAGCGGCTTCGGCGCCAGGACGTAGCCCATGCGCCAGCCGGTCATGGCAAAAGTTTTTGAAAATGATCCGGCGATAATCGTGTGTTCTTTCGCGCCCGGCAC
>PLZZ01000043.1:0-403 GCA_003153585.1 Acidobacteriota bacterium
CGCTGACCATTGTGGGCGAAGTGATTATCCGCGTCGAGCACAATCTGATCGGGCCGCCCGGCGGAAGGCTGGAAGAGGTGGCCATCGTGGAATCGCATCCCGTGGCTTTGGCGCAGTGCGAAGAATTTTTCAGCGCTCGCCCGTTTCTAAAAAGAATTGCCACCGACGACACAGCCGGAAGCGTTCGCGAAATCGTCCAAGCGGGAGATCGCACGCGAGCCGCGATTGCAAGCAAACGCGCGGCGGAGATTTACGGAGGGCAAATCCTGCGCGAGCACTTGGAAGACGATCCTGAAAATTACACGCGGTTCCTGTTGCTCGCACCGGCGACGGAAGCATTGCCGGAAAAAGCGGACAAACTTTCTTTAGTATTTAGACTCGCGCATCTTCCGGGGGCGCTGTA
>PLZZ01000043.1:465-7193 GCA_003153585.1 Acidobacteriota bacterium
CAAATCGACCACGTCGTGGTGCGGATCAAGGAGTGCGGATGCCAAGCGCATTTGAGCCGCGGCGAGGAAAGGACCGTGATCGGGGTGGTGGGACGAAGTGAGCAGCATCAAAGCGAACTCGAGGCTTTGCTGGCCGCCCCGGGTGTGGATGAAATCATACGCATCACGCATCCGTTCAAGCTGGCTTCGCGGAATTTCCGGCCGGAAGGCTCTATCGTCGAGTTGGGGAAAGGCGTGTCGATTGGCGGAGCGGAAGTGATCGTGGCGGCGGGGCCGTGCGCGGTGGAATCGGCCGAGCAAATCGGCGAAATCGCCGGGCGCGTAGCTCGCGCGGGAGCGAAGTTGCTGCGCGGAGGCGCGTTCAAGCCGCGGAGCTCGCCGTATTCCTTTCAGGGGCTGGGCGAGCAGGGACTGAAACTGCTGCGCGAGGCCGCGGACAAAAACGGGTTGCTGGTGGTGAGCGAGGTGATGGACCCTTCGCAGATTGAAATGATGCTGCCGTACGTGGATGTGATGCAGGTGGGCGCACGCAACATGCAGAACTATCATTTGCTGCGCGCGCTGGGAGAAAGCAGCAAACCGGTGCTGCTAAAGCGCGGGATGTCGGCGACGATCGAAGAACTGCTGCTGAGCGCGGAGTACATCATGTCGGGCGGAAACTATAACGTGATGCTGTGCGAGCGCGGCATTCGAACGTTCGATACGTACATGCGCAACACCATGGACATCGCGGCAATTCCGGTGATCAAACATCTTTCACACTTGCCAGTGGTCGCTGACCCGTCGCACGGCACGGGGCGCCGCGATAAAGTGCCGCCGATGGCTCGAGCTGCGGTGGCGGCCGGGGCGGACGGCTTGCTGATCGAAGTGCATCAAGATCCGGAGCGCGCGCTATCGGATGGGGCGCAGTCGATGTATCCGGAGCACTTCGCGCAACTGATGGATGAAATGCGCGTGATTGCACCGGCAGTCGGGCGCCGGATCGCAAGACCTTAGAGGCGAATAATTGGCAGACGCGCCGGAATTTAGCCGGCGAACTCCCCGATTGTTACAAATACGTAGTATTTTGGCCCCTTCCGAATTCCCACTACCCAGAATCTCGAAAAAAAACACTCATGGGGCGAGCCCGACATGCCGATGAACACATTCTAAGTGACCTAAAAGCGCAGGGTCCGGTGTCTTCGTTTTGATTTTGGAAAGTGTGCAATTTTGAACAGTCGCGGCAATGTCAACCGTCTTACGATTACCCACTTTTTGAGGAAATAGTGATCGCAGTGGAGGCGCTGCGATCATCGCAACGAAGAGACGCAACGTTCGATACTTTCTTGGGAGAGAGGGGGAAATTTGACGCCGCGCTCCACGGCTCCACGCATTTCGGGCCTGCTTATTGCAATTGGTTTGCTATCGACGCTCGCCCTGGCACGACCGCAAGAAAAGCCTGCGCCCGCCGCAAAAGCCGCGCCTGCGGCGCAAGAAAAGAGTCCGCCGAATTTGTCCGAGGCGAAGCCTTCCGGATACGCCGGCGCGGAAGCCTGCAAGACCTGCCACGCGGAGATTTACAACGGCTGGGAGAAAAGCGCGCACTGGCAGCAGACGTACAAGGAAGGCGGAATCGCGAAGCACGGCTGCGAGGATTGTCACGGTGCGGCTGCCAGCCACGTTGCTGATCCATCCGACACCTCCAAGCTCTTCCTTTTTGAAAAAGCATCCACCAAAGAAATCACCGCCCAGTGCCTGACCTGCCACGCCAGCGGCACGCAGCACATGAATGCAATCAACTCCGTGCATTCGAAGAATGACGTCAGTTGCGTTTCCTGTCATTCGCCGCACCACGGTAAGGATTCGGATTTCTTGCTCGTAAAGTCCCAGCCCGAACTTTGCTATGGGTGCCATCTCCAACAAAAAGCGCAGTTCGATATGCCGTTCCATCATCGCGTGAATGAAGGGCTGATCCAGTGCAGCGATTGCCACAACGTGCACGGCACGGTGAAGCCTCACCAGCTGCGGACTTCCTCCACCCAGGACGCTGTCTGCTTCAAATGCCACACGGACAAGCAGGGACCGTTTGTGTTCGAACACGCGCCCGTGAAGGTGGATGGCTGCGAGTCGTGCCATTTGACTCACGGCGGACCAAATCCCCACATGCTGAAGCTGAGCAACGTCAATTTGCTTTGCCTGCAGTGCCACACGACGTCAAGCTTCAGCAGCGCGCCGGGAGCCCCTTCGTTCCACAACCAGGCCAGCTTTTTCCAGTCGTGCGTTTTGTGTCACTCGCAAATTCACGGCTCCAACTTCGATGCGACCTTCTTCAAGTAGAGGAGCAGGCAAGCCGGTAAGCGAGCAGCGAGATTTTCGAATGGGGGCAGAAAAGGTATGAAGGGCCGCCTGAGGGTTCACGCGATACCGTTCACGATCCTTGTCTTGGCGATCTTGCTTCCGCCTGTTGCTCGCGCCCAAGAAGACTCCGGAGAATTGAAAGGAATTAATTCGGGCGATTACAATATCCATTCGTCCATCGAAGCCGGATATCGAGCGAGCGAGATCAACGGCAATACAAACACCTACGATACGTTCGAGAACCTCGGTTCCGGCCTTCGTCTTTTCGACTACACCTTGGAGATGCGCTCGCTCGATCACAATGGACTCTTGTTCGACAACTTGAGTTTCAGCAACTTCGGATATGGCGGCGATCCGAACGATGTTACGCGCCTGCGCGTCGGAAAGAATAAATGGTACGACTTTCGGCTGCTCTTCCGCCGCGACAAGAACTTTTGGGATTACAACTTGTTCGCGAATCCCTTGAACCCGGCTTCCTTGAACCCACCGGGATCTTTGAGCACGGGCTGCTTCGTGGGCCCGCCNNTTCGCTGGATCTTGTGCGCCGCATGCAGGATTACGATCTCACCCTGCTTCCGAATTCGGCGATTCAATTCCGGTTGGGCTATTCGCGGAATCGCAACGAAGGACCTAGCCTTTTTACCACCGACGGGGGAACCATTTCGGCATTCAATCAAACGAACAGCTATACGACGAATGCCTATCGCGCTGGAGTCGATATTCGAATCCTGCCGCGAACAACGTTTTCTTTCGACGAGTTCCTCAGTTACTTCAAGCAGGACAACGTGGTTACCGATAACCCTGTAGCCAATCCGCAGAATTTTGGATTTGTCCTCGCGAACCCCACGGCGTTGGGCACGCCGAACGGCACACCGGTAGATTTGGGAAACATTTGGAGCACGCAAACGCCATCCGAGGCACTGCCGTGCGCGACTCCGATCGTGGCGGGAACGACAAACACCGCAACCCCGACGTGCAACGGATTCTTGTCCTATAGCCAGGTAGGGAATCCGCGAAATTTTATGCCCACGGAACGATTCCGGTTCCAATCGAACTATTTCAGGAATTTCGAAATGTCCGGCTCGGTCGGTTACAGCACCAGCAACAACCAGATCCCGAATTTCCTGGAGACCGTGGACGGATTCACTGCGCGCACCGGCGAGCGCGGTAGTACAACCAGTGGTCCGGCGAATGCAAAGCGCGTGTCGGTGAATGCGAATTGGTCGGGTGTGTACTCCATAACTGACAAGCTCCGCATCCTCGATGAGTTTCGCTATGACAACTGGCGGATTCCGGGAATGTGGGCCCTCGACGAAACCAATATATTTGGCACAGGTTATCCGGGTCTGGCGGGTTTGCAGCAGAGCGAAGCCGTCTTCAACGCGGCCAATTGTCCTCCAGGCTCCAACGCCGTGACTTGCCCGCAGCATTCTGGTCCGACTGCTACATCGGCCGGCTCGGCCGCGGATGTGATCACGGGCCTGGTTTCAACGTTTCTAGGCCAGAACTTGAAATCAAATACTTTGGAGCTTCAATACGATTTCAACAAGCGCGTGAGCGCTCATATCGGCTACCTCTACACGAATCGAACCATCGCACAGTTCGGCCAGGACGGTCCAAGCAACACGGACATGATCTATTTTCCAGGCGGGGCAGGCGCCACGGCAGCAACCGATTTCTTCGCCGCGCGGGGCAGTTGCAGCCTGTTGACAAACCCCTCTTTCACAGGCTGCACGCTGAATCCGGATGGGTCCGTGACGTTTGTCGCTCCTGCCGCGGCCAGCCCAACTCGCAGTCTAACAACCATCAATGAGAATGCGTTGTTGCTGGGAGCGGTGGTGCGTCCGATCGACGCTCTGCGCGTAACTGGCGACCTGGAGTTCGGTTACAACGACAATTCATACACGCGAATCGATCCACGGCAAGTGCAGTCGTACAAGATCCATGCGAATTACAAACCGCGGCCGTGGGCAATGCTCGATGGCGCGGTTGAGATTCATGAAAACCGAGACAACGTACTGACAGTGGACAATCTGGAGCACGATCGCTCGTACAGCTTCTCGGCGCTGCTGATGGCGAATCAACATTTATCCGTGGATTTCGGGTACAACTACTGGAGCGTCTTCACGCAGTCCGAGATCTGTTTTAACTATTCCACAACTTACACTTTTCCGAATCCCACGCCTCCTCCCGCTACCCTGACTGGAATTGCGAGCAGCTCTCCCCCCGGAGTCGCCACGACGGCTTGCCCCATTCCAAATGCGTCTGTCGGGGCACCACCGACCGCGAGTCCGCCTGGAACCGGCCTGGGGGCGCTTTCCACTTACAGCAGTACGGATCATTTCGCTCACGCAGCCGTGATGTGGAAACCCACGAAGCGGGTGACGGCAATGGTTGGTTATGGCGGCAGCTTTGTCCGGGGCAACACGATTTTTCTGAATCCACTGACGCCTTCCGGCACGCTTGATTTCAATTACCAAAGGCCGTACGCGTCGGTTGCGATCGATGTTTATCGCAATCTCAGCTACAAGATGGCTTGGAATTATTACGGGTTTACCCAAATGGGAAACACGAACCCATTTGGACTTGCGGCGATTCAGTCGGCGAATTTTAACGGCAGCAATGCTACGTTCTCGTTCCGGTACGCCTTCTGAAATGATTCCCTAGGAGGGATGAAATGCATTATCGAACGGTTCGGTTGGGGTCGGCAGTTCTTCTATTGGTCGCTGTCGTTTTAGCGGCTGCCGCTCCGGCCCATGCGCAGGATGGCGGCGCGCTATACAAAGCCAAGTGCTCCGTATGCCACTCGGACGATGGGAGCGGAAGCGGAGCAACAGGGAAGCAATTGGGCGCGAAGGACCTGCGGTCCGACGACGTACAGAAGCAAACGGATGCGCAATTAAACGATAGCATATCGAATGGTGTGGGAAAGAAAATGCCGGCATACAAGGGCAAGCTGCCCGACGACCAGATTAAGGGTCTCGTCGCGTATATCCGCGAACTGGCGAAGAAGAAGTAGCAAGAGCGGGCAACGTGACAACAAACACGAGGGACGCCAGGTAGACCAGAATCCCCAGACCGATCAAACTCGCCGCGACGGAGGCAGGAGTACGATCCATGGAAGCGATCTCGAACTACCCTAATCGGCAGGTTGAATAGCAAGCGCTCCGCACCGTCCTCTCGAAACGCTCAATGATGGATGAGGTGAAGAAGAATTACTGCTGCCAACCTCCGCCGAGAGCTCGGTAAAGCTGTACGAGACTCTGATATTCGTTACCGCGCGCCTGGGCTAGGGTGAGCTCGGCAGTGAAGAGCGAGCGCTGGCCGTCGAGCACTTCCAGATAGGTGGTGGTGCCACCTCGATAGCGCATGACGGAAAGGCGGACGGACTCCGCCAAATCCGCTACCACCTGCTGTTGCTGGACTCGAACCTCGCGGAGTTCCTGGTATCCGATCAGCGCATCCGACACATCTCCGAAGGCGCGCTGAATGGCTTGCTTGTAAGCAGTCAAAGCTTGTTCGTGTTGGGATTCGGCCAGGTGCAAACCGCCGGTGAGAGCGCCGCCGGTGAAAATCGGCTGGCTGACGCTTGCGCCGTAGGACCAGATTGCGGTCTGCGAGCCCATCAAACTCGAGAAAGAGCTGCTGCGACCAAATGCGCCGCCGCCGGAGCCGGTGAGTGAAATCTGCGGGAAAAACGCGGCTTTCGCGACGCCTATTTGGGCGTTTGCGGCGACGAGGAGTTGTTCGGCCTGGCGAATATCGGGTCGGCGAGCGAGCAGCGAGGACGGCAGGCCTGGCGGCACCTCCGGAGGAATGAACTGCTCCGGCAATTTTAGGCCGCGTTTCACGGGACCGGGATAATTGCCGAGCAGAATGTTGATCGCGTCTTCTTCCTGGCCAATCTGCCGCTCAAGATCCGGTAATTGCGCGTTCGCGGTGTCGAGCACTTGCTGGGCCTGAAGCACGTCGAGCTTCGTAGCTACGCCATGATCCAGGCGCAATGAAGTGAGCCGGACGGAGCCTTCCTGCGTCTCTACCGTGTCTTTGGTGATCTGAAGCTCGAGATCGAGCTGAAGTAGAGAGAAGTATGCGCTGGCCACGTCGCTTACGAGGGTCAACGTAACGGTGCGCTGGCCGTTCTCTGTCGCGAGCAGTTGGGCGCGGGCCGCTTCGGTGGCGCGCCGCAGTTGGCCGAAGAAGTCGAGCTGAAACGAGACGTCCGCAGCAAGCTCAAGCAAATTTGCTTTCAACGGAAAAAACTGTGATTTGCCACCCACGAAATTGCCCTCGCCGGACACTTGAGGAAAAAGACTCGAGCGCGTGATGGCGACTTGAGCGCGAGCGGCGTTGATGCGTTCGGTGGCGATCTGCAGGTCGTAATTCTGCTT
>PLZZ01000052.1:0-3179 GCA_003153585.1 Acidobacteriota bacterium
AAGTAGGCGACCATGTCTCCGCGGTACATTTCGCCGTCCACCAGGACGTCCAGGCCAAGTTTTTCCTGCTGCTCGATCCAGAAAGCGGTGGCCTTACGTTCCAGATCGTGAAGATCTTTTTCCGGAATTTGCCCCTTCGTAAATTCTGAGCGGGCCTTCACCAGATAATCGGGTTTGGGGAAGCTGCCAACCGAAGTGGTGGGAAAGAGCGGCAACTGCAGGCCGAGCTGTTCCAATTTTTGACGGCTCATGGGCGGCCGCCCTTTAGCTCAGAGCGAACTTTTGAGAGCAATTCGAGCTTGGCGAAAGCGCGATCGCGCGGAAGATATTCGAGACCGGATGAAGTTCCGAGGAAGGCGCGTTCGCCTTTTATTTTTGGCAGCATGCGTTCAATCTGCCGCGCGATGTGGGCGGGGTCTTCCAGCCGCGTGTTGCGGCCGTCCACAAGTCCGAGTCCGAGCGCTTTCGGAGATCCTTTTGCGGCAATCATATCCACGAGTTTCGGGTAGTAAGTGAAATCCAGGCCGACGATGTCGACCGGAAGGGCTACCAGTTTTTCGTAGAACGGCGCGCAATCATGGAAGTAAACGTAGAGAGCCAGCTCGAGTTTGCGTCCGCTCTTGGTAAAAGTGTCGCGCGCTTTAACGAGTGGAGCGAGCGAAGCCTCGAAAATCGCCCAGTCGTTGGGGTACTTGATCGCGGCGGGCTCGTCCACTTGAATTAACTCGGCGCCCAATTGCGCGAGCGTCTCGATCTCGGTGGCAAGAATCTCCGAATAGGCCTGGGCGCGGTCTTCGAGAGTGGCGAAGGGTCCGGATGAGCCATTGGCGTGCTGTTCGCCAAGAGAGAATTTTGCGAGGGTGTACGGGCCGGTTAAAACAGGCTTGATGCTGAGCTTCCCCGCCTTGCCGGCTGGCGTAGGCAAATGGCCGAGGGCGTTTCGCGCGAAGCTGTAATCACCGGCGGCAAGATGTCCGCGTTTGAGGGGCGTTCCGGTGAAGATGGGCTGGCGAAAATAGGTGTTGGTATCGAAGAAGCGAACGAGCCCTTTGATTTGGATGTTGTCGAGTTTGCCGGCCAGGTGAGAAATCGGATCGTACCAGCGGATCAGCCCGTCGGTGACGACGTCAAGACCGGCTTTCACTTGTTCGGCGATGACGAAGCGGGTTACGTCGTTCTGTACGTCGAGGAGATCGGCAGTGGAGCGGTCGCCACGGTCGAGCGCGGCGATGGTTCGCCGCAGGAGCTGCAATTCCGGGGTATCGCCGATGCGCGGATAGCTTCCCGTGCTGGAGAGATAGAGACCGGGAGCGGCGCTCATGATTGTCCGGCCCGTTCTGAGGACTGGCGAGGAAACTGCGCCCGCCTACCCCTCATACCTCGGGGTAAAAAGGCGGCCGCTACAAAGGCTCGGAAATTGGAGTAATGGTTTGGTTCAAAGTTCTCGATTAGAACGGTTGGTCGGTGTTTGTTTTCAGCACGTTGCGGAATTTCTAATTCCGAGAGTTCTCGATTAGAAACGGGTGGGTTCTGAGCCAAAACCACGCTCGAATTTCGGGATTCGCAGAATTTGATTTTTTGGCGATTTGAGCAGTTCGCGGTTCTTTGTTTTCTGGGACTTAGAGTGGTTTCTACTTCTGGAGTTTGGCGATTTAACTTGCTGCAAAAATGGCTGGATTCGCTGGATGGTTGTACCTGTGATTGTGGCATTCTCGCATAGGCGGACCAAGACTTGTCGCGCGATTGCTCGGCGCCAGCCTCGACCAAACCCTCCTCGGGTGAGACGACGGCACGATTCCTAATTCCGGCGCAGCCGGTTAGGAAAGCGCCCTCAGCGCATCCAGCAGCCACCTTTTCGATTCGGACAGCCTCCATCAGCCACCCTCTGTCCTTATAAAGCAAACTCAGAATGTAATCAGAATTGGGCACGGGAAGCAAGGAAATGCAACCGAACGGCGGAAATCTAAACGCGAGATTCGAGAATCGAGGGGCGAAAGAACAGGGGTAAGCAAACACGACCGGGCGCGCCCGATCTGATTAATTTTGTGCCTGCGTCAGTCGGCGCAGCAGGTTTGGCTGCTGCGCCGGTGCGCTGGTTGGCGTTAGATACCGGTTCCGACGTAGCCGTTTTCCGCAGTTCTCAGGCCCATGTTTGGCATTTCAGTTTTTACTTTTACTGGTTCAAGACTCGGCTTGTTTGCGCCCTTGGCAAGGAAAGTAAGCTCGTACTGGTGCTTCAGGTTGTAGCTTACATCCTGCAAGTAGGGAGTGAAATCAACTGAAGAGCCGAGACCGAGGTAGTAGGTTTCGCCACCGGTCTTCTGAGCAAGCAGATCCAGGCCAGTCTGCGCCAGATTGGTACGGAAAGCACCACGGCCGGCGAGGCCTGCACCGGGGGTATAGATTGAATAGACGATAAAGCCTCCTCTTTGAGCGCGATTCAAAGCCTCGTCGAGGTAGGGGTTCGTGTATGGATCATTTGAAAATCCGCCGCCGAGAGGATCGATTCCGTTGGTGAACATCAAGATTTCGCGGCGGTCTTGGGTCTCCGGCCATTTCTTCATCAGGTCCGAAAGCGCCAAGTACGGGCTGGTGTATCCCGCCGAAGCGCCGATGGGCAAGCGCAACGCTTTTTGGGCCAGGGCGTGGTCCGTCGTAAGGGCTTGGGCGGTGGTGACCATGCCGTTGTGCATATAACCCACGGCGATGGCTGTGCTCGGCGGTTGTTCGTCGATAAATTTCGCGATGCTGCTGAACTGCAAGCTGAGGCTGTCTCTGGAATTGTCGTCGATCAAAATGAAAAGCTGCAATCCGGCACGGTCTCCCTGAAGCGGGATCCAGCTTGTCACTTTATTTTGCAGGTCGCGCTGATACACTTTCACGTCAGCTTCTGCGACCACTGGCACTTCTGCGCCGCGGTGCGGCTTCACCGTCACGACCATTTTCACCGGGACATCGGTTGAAGCGTTGGGCTTGTGAGGTGCGGCCAGTGTCGGTCCGGAGATCATGCCGAGAGCAAGACCAAGCATAGCTCCCAAGGCTATAGAGTGCTTCGTTATCGAGTTTTTCCCCATATTTAAGTTTCGCATTCGTCTCATCCCTTCTCTCAGAATCTGAGAGCTTCAACTGCTGATAGCGCCGATCTTGCCGGGGCCTGGAGTCGCGAGCCGAAGAACAGC
>PLZZ01000052.1:3233-4021 GCA_003153585.1 Acidobacteriota bacterium
ATTTTCGCGGGGGAAAATTTCCAAAGTTGCGCGGCTGCCAGCGTGCGGTCGGCGAAATACGGGCTGGGGCCGGGAGAATCGAACGATGCTTCGGTTACGTTGCCTGATTCGTTTACGTGAACTTTGACGCTGACTCTTACTTTGCCTCGAATCGTGTCTCGAGCCTTCTTCGGAGCGTCGGGCAGGATTTGCTGAAGGACTTTGCCGGGGACAACACCGCTGGAGGATGTTGTGGCGGGCGCGGCGGATTGAACTGGGATCGGTGATGGAGCAGGGCTACTCGCGGGCGGTTTTTTCTCGTTGGGCTTTTGCACGGAATTCGCCACGGGCTGCGGAGCCGGCTTCGCGATGGGCGGAGCTTGTTGCGGCGTCCGAACAGGTGAGGCCGATTTGGCGGACAGCACTGGCTTGTTCTCTGGTTTTGGCTGAACTTTTGCAGGGACCGACGACTGAACTCTCGACTGTACTGGCGGCTGAGCTTGCGGCTGAACTTTTGGCTGAAGTGCCGGCTGGGCTGGTGGCTGCGCCGGCTGCTGGACTGCGACGGGAGCGGCCGGCTGATTCGGAGAATGGTTCCTAAAAAGAAGAAGACCCCCGAGGATTGCCGCCAACGCCACGCCAGCTAACACTACTCCACCAATGGCCCGCGGGTTGGCGAACGAAGATTCCGGGCTGGGAGTGATCTGTCTTGGCGGTGCGGGTGAATTTTGTTGCAGGCGCGCGGCGATGTCCGCAACGGTCCAGCGCAATTGCGGGTCGCGTCGCAAACAGTGGCGCGCCAAATCGAG
>PLZZ01000236.1 GCA_003153585.1 Acidobacteriota bacterium
ACGAGAAGCGCGCGAATCCAAAAGGGGGGCGGCGCGTCTCCAACGGGAGCAGCATAGAGCGCCTTATTAGGGATCAACTTCCGCATCAGTAAGAGCAGCCCGCCGGCGACAACGAACCCGATGATCGGCGACAACACGAGGGACTTTCCGATGTTAGCTGCCTGCCCCCAGTCCACGCCGCTAGTTCCGGACTTAACCGACATCAATTGATTTGCGATGCCTACACCGATGATGGAGCCAATCAGAGTGTGCGAGCTTGAGGATGGCAGGCCGAAATACCAGGTACCAAGATTCCAGATGATTGCTGCGACCAACAAAGCGAAGACCATCGCAAATCCCGCTTTGCTTCCGACCTGCAAAATCAGTTCCACGGGCAGAAGTGAAACGATGCCGAAGGCGACGGCTCCACTGGAGAGAACTACGCCGATAAAGTTCCACATGCCGGACCAAACCACGGCTACGTGCGGCTCCAAGGAGTGTGTGTAGATAACAGTGGCCACAGCGTTGGCCGTGTCGTGGAAGCCGTTCACGAACTCAAATCCCAGAGCGATCAGAAGCGCGACGCCAAGCAAGACGTAAGGGCCGACCGAGGCCGAATGCATCTGCGAAAGGTCCGAGAGCAGATGTCCACCGGCGTAAATCAAGCCGACGACGAGAGCGACTCCAAACACGAGCATGCCGATGCGGCCTGGTCCTGAGCCAATCTTTGCGTCTAGAGCGGTGGTTCCGGTCGCCATCATTCACCTCGTGAGTTCGGGATCCAGCTTGGCGGACCGAAACTACCGAGTGTTTGTTAATGCAGTGTTATGGGAGTGTGAACACTAGCCGAACTGTCGGCGCGAGGACGAGACTGTGCTGGTTGTCATCCCACCGTGTGGCAGCTTTCGGATCGCTTGTCGATGATTTCTATCGAAGAGAGTGGTGCGCCCGGGGGGATTCGAACTCCCGACCTTTTGGTTCGTAGCCAAACGCTCTATCCAGCTGAGCTACGGGCGCGCCGAAATGCAGATTCAGTGCCCTTAGATTACGACACGGCGGTTAGTACTTCAACTGCGCTTAGCGGAAATTTTATCGTCGCGATCTCCCCCGGCTTACGGCGTAATTCGTCTGCTCTTTCTTCCGTCACAATTCAGCCACTCGGCGCCGAAGCTCGCCGGCGATTTCGTTCGGGTCTTGGTCTGGTGTGAAGCGCACGGGCGCGCCGATGGTCACGCGAATATGCCCAGGGCGAGCGGCACGCCGTTCGGCCTGCCTCAAGTCAAACAGGCCAGCGAGGCGAATCGGCACTACAGGCAGGCTTAATTGCGCTGCGAGCAAGCCGATGCCGGCTTGGAAGGGCAGCAATTGTCCGTCTGGTGTAGTGATTCCTTCCGGGAATATCAGGATACTCCAATCCCTATCGGCGAGATCGCCCGCGAAAGAGAAACTCCGGCGGAACCCCGATTCTCTTGGCAGCGGAAACACGTTGAAAAGACCGACGACAAGAAGATAGTTCAAGCGTTTGACGATGCGCTGAAGGAAATTCATTTCTTTTGGCGGGCGGCGCATTTTGGAAAGGCGCTCCCCATCCATCGCCGTTGCAAGACGATGGCGAAACCTCGCGGGCAGCGCTGCAAGAATCCATCCGATGTCAATGTAGGTCACGTGATTGGACACCACGAGAACGGGACCGCGAAGTCCGCGAAGGTGCTCCCGGCCTTTCACTCGCGGAGCCGCCAAGATGTAGGTCGCCGGCCATACAACCAAGTAATAGATTGCGAGACGCATCCAGGTGACGAGCCAGTTTTGGCCCCACCGCGGGTAAACGTGTTCGGCGTGTGCGGCACTGGGGCTTCGGAGAAGTTGTTCGAGTTGCGCCACTGTTTTTGCTTCGCTGAATGTCGTTTCACTCAGATCAACCTGATACCGCTCTTCGAGCGCGCTCATCAGTTCCACTTTATCGAGCGAACTCAGGTTCAATTCGCCTTCGAGCGTAGCGTTGGAGGAGAAGGCGCTTTGCGGCCGGCCGGTGATGCGCGCGATAAGTTCAGACAGCGCGCTTGCACTCTGAACCTCGGTGCGCATACCAAGTTTTGCTTCCGTCACTTCGCGAATGCGCGTTAAGAGCGGCTTTTGAGTCGGCGTGCGGGGAAAATCAGGTTCGGGCCAAACCACCCATCGGTGCATGCGCTGAAACTCGGCAAGCGACTTGTTTGCGTTTTGAACTATGAGCCCGGGATCCGCGGCGTCGCTATCCAACAGCAAGACTGCGCAAGGCTCCGCATTGCCGTCACGTTCCAGACCGATCACAACGCTTTCCTTCACCCCCGCCTGCTCACGCAATGCGCGTTCGAGATCTTGCGGGTAGATATTCATTCCCGCGGGCGTGACAATCACGTTCTTCTGGCGCCCTTTGAAAAAGAGACGGCCTTGTTCATCCACTTCCGCCAGATCGCCGGTATGAAACCATCCGTCTTCGCCGACCACCGGTTGAAGCTGCCGGCCGCTCCAATAGCCCGCCGCGATATTTTCGCCGCGAACGAGAATTTCCCCGTTGGGATCGACTTTCATTTCCAAGCCGGGGAAGAGCTTGCCGATCGAACCTTTGTCCGATCGAAATGGGTGATTCAAACTGATAAGCGATGTGGTTTCCGTGAGGCCGTAACCTTGAATCACAGCGTACCCAAGGCGGTTCCAGAACGATTCCGCCGCCGCCGGCAGGGCCGCACCGCCGGAAATGAAGGCCCAGAACTTCCAGCCCAGCCGGCGATGGATTCGCCGAAACCGCCACCAGCGGAGCAAAAAGTGTTCTTTTTCCGACGCAACAATTTCCTTCCTGAATTCCTCGATTCGGCCTTCGCTTTCAAACTGCTGCTCGATTTCACGTTCGAGCGACTCGATTACGCGGGGCACGGCGATAAGCACCGATACGCGCTCACGCTTGACGGTCTCTAACAATTCCGATGGCCGCATAGAATCAAGAAAGATGGTGGTAGCGCCGAGCATTGGCGGTATGAACAGCGCGAGGAGCTGCCCAAAAATATGGCTGAGCGGCAGCAGGTTTAGAAATCGCAGCGGGTGAAAAATTCTTTCGTAGCGGAGATATTTCTTAATTTCACGCTCCAGCGGCTCGATATTCGCCAGAACGTTGCCGTGCGTGATCACGACTCCACGAGGTTCCGCGGTTGTGCCGGAGGTGAAGACAATCTCCAAAATGTCCTGCCGCGAAAGTTGTGAGGAGGGATAGGGGGTGTCGGAATGACCGGCGATGATTTCGGAAATAGCGTCGATGGTTAATCGCGGAATCGCCAGATCAAACGTGAGAATCTCGTGTGAGTAAACCAACAGCTTGGCGTTGACCTGCTGAGCGACACGAGATGAGAATTCAGCGGTGGAGATTCGGTCGATCGGGACAACTACTGCGCCGCGCAGCAAACAGCCCCAAAACACAACTGCCCATTCCGGGGAATTCTCCGCCCAAAGCAGAACCGCATCGCCCTTCCCGATTCCGCGCGCTTCAAGTTCTCGCGCAAAACGCCGTGCGTCGGCGGCAACGCGGCTGTAGGTCCATCGCTGAATGCGATATCCGCGGTGATGGATGAATGCGGTATCGCTGCCTTGGCGAGCGTATTCGGGGAAGAATTCGACTAGAGATTCGCGCGCCATCGAGACAATGTATCTTACTTCAAGACTAGGGGGACAAAGATGCCAGGCTGTTCAGAAGGTGAGGTTCTACCGGCATTACGACCTGCTCTGAGGAGCGAAGGCGAGGAGGCTGTTGTAAGCCCCCTCGCCAGCGCTGTTAGGCTCGTTACTTACCTCGAATACTTGTCCAGTTCGTGCACCAGTTGACGTGCTGACTCCGGTGTCTGAACGGTTCCGTCCAGAACATCGTGTCGCGAGACGTCTGCGCCGTACATTGCTTCGTCTCCACTCTTATCCGCCTGCACGACGGTTCCGTCCAAGCTCACGCCCGCAAAAACGCCTTTGCTGCGGGAATAGGACAGAATCTCAGCAGTTAACTTTAGGTCAGTGGTTGCAGAAGCCTGACGCCCAACGGGACCAGCCGCGACCGTGGCGTCGCCACCCAGCTTGAATTTATCGCTCAGCAAGCTGTGTAGCGCGTGGTCGTTCATGAAAAGCAGAATCAGATCGGTTGACGAGCCGCCGATTTGATAACCGAAGCTGCCGCCTTCGACTGCAAGGAAGATTGGCGCGCCCCAGCCGTGTTCCGTGCGGCAAACTGCGAGCCCGCGCCCGTAGTCAGCGCCGAAAATGAACGCAAACTTCTTGTCCCCCGGGATGATCGCGATGCATTGCGCCTTATTCAACACATCCTGAGGAATATTGTCTGGCGCGTTCATGATCTCTTGAAAGACTGTAGCGGCCCTCTGCGCGCGATTTACGTCGTCTTCCTTGTCAGAGGAAGCGGATGAAACTGCGGGCATAATCAAAAACAGGACTAAAGCCGAACATGTTAGAAAGTGTTTCGACATAATTTTCTGACTCCTTTAAATTTAAAATCTAAGAACGATTGAGCGACTGGGCTATTAGTACCCGAATGGACCGAGAGAATCTGTTCATTTGTGCACACTCGCCATCAGCCGTTAGAATTCGTTGGTTGCGGCTGCGACTCGTGGATGTTCCTACTTCAGCTGAATATCTGCCATACCGTAAGGCCTGTAAAACCCGCATGGATGACCCTTAGCTCTCTTAGGATCGTTCAACCTTCTTAGTATCTGGAGGTTACAAGGCGCTAATCGCAGTGAAGCGCAGGTAAGCGCAAGGGTGATCTGCCCGAAGGGAAAACGTAAGATTAAAAAATTAAAAGAAACGTTTGCAGCTAAGGTTGTATTTGCACGAAATCCGGTGTCGCAGTTTTGTTCGGCTTGCGGGCTTTCCACCGAGCCGGACGTAGCGAACCTGATCTGAGACGATTTACCGCCAGCCCGACGCCGACCGAGCTACCAACGAAATGCTTCACCTTCAGCGGCCCCGCGACTTTCACCGTCTGAATCCAGTGCAGTCCGCTGCTGATGGCGCAGCCACATTGCGAGCAGTCCGGCGTGCCTCCAAAAACGCACGGTTCCACACGGCTTTTCAGGTCGGCGGAATAATTCGCGGACATTTTGGAAAAGAGACATTCATCCGGGTTTTTCGGAGGCTTTACGAAGGCCCCCGCGATCCCCTCATTCATTAGAAGCTTGGGATATTCCGAGGTCATTGCCGGAAGCTCTCTCGCCAGAATTTCGCGGTCCTCGCGAGTCAGCATTTCAACACTCTGCTCGCCGATTTGCGGAGTGTAGAGGCTCACCCAGATTCTGTTGACCTCCGGCCGGGCGTTCCAGAAGGCAACATATTCCTGCAGGTAGCCGGGCCGCGCGAGCATCGGCCGCGTGATCACCCAATGAATATTTACTTCTCGTCCTTCGATATTCTTGAGGATGCGCTCGTAGGTGGCCGGCTTCCGCCGGACATCGTGATCTTCGGGCAGGCCGTCTACCGATACCGCAACACGCAGACGCGGAATTTTCATCCACTCCTCGGGGATGGGGATTACGGCGCTGGTGACAACCAGCGTGAATACGTTCATTTCACTCAGAGCCGGCAGGATCCGGCTGAGCTCGCGATGTCGAACCAGCGGTTCGCCGCCCACCAGAGAGACATGCATAGGCTTGTGCTGGCGCACGAGCCCGAGCACACCTTCGACCAGCGCGTCACCGCGCTTGTCATTCAGATCACGCAGGGTAACGCCGCCTGCCAGATGCGTATCGCCATAGGCGTAACACCCGGGGCAGCTGAGCGGACATTCACGCGTGATTTCGATTGAGAGCAACGGGACTCTGCCGGTCAGGATGCGCCCCCACGATGTGAGAATTTCGCGCGGCGTAATGCTCGGATTGACTGCAGTTGTATTCATAAGTACCTAGATGCTAGTTCTAGGCCAAGTGGTGCAGGGTTTCAACTATGAAAGTAACAATGTGATTCTTTTCTAACGGTGGGCCAAGTGGAGGGATTTGTGAATTTTACCTGCTTGCGTCAGCGGTCAATGCCGTGTTGCTGCATAAAGCGCAAAGCGTCTTCGGCCGACCGGCTTCCGGCTGCAGTGCCGAGCTTATTTGACTCTGTACTTGAAAACAGCGGCCGGCGCTTCGGCGAAAATTTCGCCGGATCGAATGTGCCTCTCTTCGTATGAAACACCCAAACATACTCGTGGCGATTCTTATCGGCATCGGAAGGTGAAACCACGGCTGAGTCAACAGCGGTCAGAGGGGTGAAATCTGAAAACCCATTCTTGTCGGTGTGAATAAGTGTGGGCATTGTGCCGTTATAAAAATCCGCGTCGTGCGTGAATATGACGACGAAATCCACCATGGCTGGCGCCGGAGCGGGGCAAATCCCCCCGAATTCCTTGCCGCGGTTCCTGGTCATCCATTTGTACTGATTTGGCGAGAGGCCGTATGCCGAGAAATATATTCTGCAAGCCTCGTTATTTTCCGACGGCTTCACGACGGGATCCTCTTCCTCGTCCGGATCGCGTGGTGGCGCCGCAACATGGATGCTTCCGCTCAATGCCGGGGGCGCGCTGGGCAGGTTGTCGGCGAGTTCGAGGTTGCTTGCGGTCGCAGCTACAGGCGCGGGGGCAACAGCGGGTGTGTTGGGTACGGAAACGCCCTTGCTTGAACCCGCTTTCACTGCAGAGCGTTTAGTGCTCGTGGCGGCGGTATTTGAGGCAGATTGCATTTTGGTCTGGCCGGCTGATGCAGTTTGCGAATCTGCGTTTGCTGCATCGGCTGGCTGTGGCGCTGAACGTACGGGGGGCTGGACAGGCGCATTGGCCTGCGAGCGCGTCGAAATCGCTTGAGGTTGGGCCGTTTGTTGAGTGCCGGCTGAAGTTCTGGCGCGTGCAGCGGCCACAATTGATTGCGGTTCCTGTTGGCTGCTAACTTGCGCTTCACTCGAATTCTGATTATTTCCTTCCGTGTCCGGCGGCTTGGGAAGGGCTTTTTCCGGCACGTATCCCTCTTTGCCGCTGGAAGTGCGAATCTTCACATAGCCTTTCTCGCGGCTGATGATTTCCACCAGCTCCCCGCATTTCAGTTTCAGAGCTACGTCGAAACTATTTAGCGAGTCGTACACCCAAACGCGATCTTCGTTCGCTCCGCACTTTATCGGGCTGGTTTCCGCTGCATGAGTTGGGAATGCGCTAACCATGGCGAGAAGAACGAGAATCGGTATAGAGGTACATCGCATCGTTTTCCCAGGGCCTCTTGTGCAGCGCGGTTCATTTATCGTTCGCGCGGCATCGCGATAAGCGGTCTGTTTCTCGCAGTTCATGAACTGGGCGATTGGTTTCATTTTGCGGCTCGTTGATGGCTGTTGCGTCTTTGTGCGAAGGACTTGCGAAAGGAACGAGAACGTATGTTGAGCCTGCGTAAGCCCAAAAACGCAGAATCTGCAGAATAAGTATGCGCGGTCAGAACGCGAGGCCACAACTGGACAACAGTACAGAACCAGGTCAGGGGGAAGGTTTCGTATTCTGTTCGAAAGTGTCGTTCCTACTTTTCCGCGAGATTTACTTTAACTTCTTGAAGCTCTGGACGATCCGCGCCGGGAGCGGCAATTTTCGCCAGTTGCGCGTAATAGTCGCGCGCTTCTTGCGGGTTTCCGGCGGATTCAGCGGCCCGCGCGGCGCCATAAAGTGCATCAAACCTGTTCGGCGAGATTTTAAGCGCGGCTTGGTAGGCAGCCAGCGCTTCCGAAGGCTGCTTTAGATCCAAGAGCAAGTCCCCGAGCATCTCGCGAGCTGGGATGGCGAGAGACTCCACGTGCTCGGACTCTTCCCGCTCGGCGGCAAGGCGCATGATTTTCACAGCTTCGCCTAATTTGCCTTCTGCGTAAGCCAGCCAAGCCTCCGCTTCGCGTTGTTGAACACCTTCGCCTGGATACACTTTGTTTCCCATCCCCTTGTCGTGCAAATCCAGCGCGTCATTTGCTTCGATTAGTTTTTGTGTGTCTTGCTTGGCGCCGTCCACATCACGGCTGCGAGCAGCGCCGATGGCCTTCGCCCAGTAGGTCATACCCTGGTCGCGCAAAGGAATGTTGGGGACATCGAGCGACGCGGCTTCTTTCCAGTGGTGCAGTTCGATTGCATTACGCGCTTCCAAGGTGGCTTGCATATCTCCTATCGTCATGCGGTTTGCGCCCGGAACCGCCTTCAAGTCATTCACCACAGCGTGTGCCTTCGCTTCCTGCCCGCTCTGAAGATATGCATAGTCCAGGAAATCCATGGCGTGAGTTTGATAGTGCGCGTCGGCCATGTGCATTTCCGTGGCTTTCGCCGCCGAAGCCACGGCGGCAATGTTCGAGTCGATCGATTCCTGCCACAGGCCCAGTCGTGTGAAAATATGCGAGGGCATGTGAATCGCGTGCGAGGAATCGGGAGCAATTTTCGCGTAC
>PLZZ01000059.1:0-12194 GCA_003153585.1 Acidobacteriota bacterium
GAAACCATGGGCGAACTCCTTGATCCCTCGCGCGAGAAAATTCGCGTCTTAATAGCAGACGCCGACAACATAAGCAGCCAGCTGATGGCCAGCGCCCTTCGGCGTTGTCGTAACTCCTTTGACGTGGTAGCGGTCGCCAGCAGTTCTCCTGACGCGATACGCGATTTGGGCATCCTTAAGCCTCATGTCGCAGTAGTTAGTGCCGAACTGAGGGACGGGCCTCAAACAGGCTTTAAGGTGCTCAGCGAACTGCGTAACTCGCATCCCGCCACTGCGGCTATTATGTTGTTACACTCAACCCAACGCGACCCCGTCGTCGATGCATTTCGCGGCGGAGCGCGAGGGGTATTCACCCGAGACAAATCGTTCAAAGCTCTATCAAAGTGTATTCGCTCGGTGCACGACGGGCGTATCTGGGCCAGTAACCAGGAATTGGAATTTATTCTTGAGGCCCTCACGCGTCTCAAATCGGCTCAACTCACCAAGACCAGCGGGATGGTGTTGCTGTCTCGGCGCGAGGAAGACGTGGTCGGCTTGGTAGCTGAGGGAATGAAGAATCGGGAGATCGCGCAGGCGCTTCACGTCACCGAGCACACTATTAGTAATTATCTGTATGCGATTTTCAACAAATTGGGAGTTTCAAGCCGCGTCGAATTGATTCTCTACGCCACCAGCGAGAGTCAGAAAGACAAGCGATAGCCCGATCACTGGGCGTCTTAGTGTGATGCGAATACTTCCCTCTCCGCCAAGCCAGATGTAAACGCAATAATCCTGCTCAAGCGCTGTATTCATTCTCCATGACCTCGTGCGATTCAGTTGCTGGTCACCGAGCCTTCTCGCCTCTACGTTTGGATTCATGCGGGCCTTGCAAACTAACGTTAGTCACTATAATGTTAGGGCGACTATCGGAATATATGCCGCGCATCCCGAGCGGCGCACCATCCGGAGGAAATGCACCATGCGCCGCGCCAAACTTGTCCGCAGACGGTCGCCCTCGCCTCCGACCGAGCGTGTCAACGAAAGCAAGGCCGCGAGAGTGAGGCGCCGCCACCCCACTCCGGAAGCGGGGCAAACGACTGGTCTTCGCGAGCGTAAGAAAGCGCGCCTTCGCCAGCAGATTGTCGAAACCTCTTTGCATCTTTTTCGCCAGCACGGCTACGAGAACACGCGCATCGACGATATTGTTCAGTCTCTGGAAATCAGCCAACCCACGTTCTTTCGCTATTTCCCCAGCAAAGATGCCGTGTTGCGCGAAGTGGGGCGACGCGCATTCGCTCGCCAGGCCGAAAGTCTAAAGTCCGAACTTTCCACTTCGGCGACTACCGAGCAGCGCTTGCGCCGATTTTACGAGACTCTGGGAAATGTGACGGAAGTGGGGCGGCCGCTTTGGCAGGCGGTAATAATCGCCGGCGCGATGGATCCGGTGCGTTCACCGGAGTTGCGCGGAGCGGAAGCCACCACGGTCAGCCTTCTCCGCGAAATCATCGCGGAAGGCCAAAAAAACGGCGAGATAACCCGCGATTTTCCGGTCGTACACCTGGCCGAATTTATGGAAGGACTTTTCAATACCGTAGTCCGTCAGTGGGCCGTCGATCTTACCGGACCTCACAAACTCACCGAGCGAGTACGAAATGCCGTCGAATTCTTCTTGCGCGGAGCCAAACCGTAGCCGGGATGCTATGTAGTTTGTTTCGAGGTCCTGGGATTTCGCAGCTTTTCCGCGAACACCTGAATCACGCTTGCCAAGTTCCTTGAGGTACATGCGATGAAAGCCGCCGTCCTGCGCGAATTCAAAGAGCCGCTGGCCATCGAAGATGTTATTCAGCCGAAGCCCGCCGCGCATGAAGTGCTGATCGAGGTGGAAGCTTGTGGCGTATGCCATTCCGATTTGCACCTGGCCGACGGCGATTGGCCGCAGCTCGTTCCCATCACAAAAAGGCCATTAATCCTTGGACATGAAATCGCCGGTCGCGTCGTAGAAAAAGGCGCCTCCGTCAAGCAGTTGGAAGTCGGCGATCGCGTTGGCGTCCCTTGGGTGCACTGGACCTGCGGCGAATGCGCGTTCTGCCGGGAGGGCAATGAGAATCTCTGTGTCAAACAACAAATTACCGGCGTAACCGTGGACGGAGGATACGCAGAATTTGTCAAGGCTCCCGCGAGTCACGCACTGAAGATCCCTGACGGGCTTTCCAGTATCGATGCTGCTCCTCTTTTCTGTGCGGGAGTAACCGTTTATCGTGCTCTCGGCCACGCCAAAATCCAACCGGGCCAGCGTTTGGCCGTCTTTGGCGTCGGTGGCTTGGGTCACTTGGCGGTGCAGATGGGTGTGGGGCTGGGAGCGATCGTCACTGCCATTGATGTCTCCGACGAAAAACTCACACATGCTAGAAGCCTTGGCGCATCTGCAACGCTGAACCCGGCGTCTGTAAATGTAGTCAAGGAGTTGCGGCAGGCTGGCGGAGTACATGTAGCGCTCGTCACTTCGGCCGCGAAGGCAGCTTACGACATGGCCTTTCCCTGCGTCCGGCCCACAGGGATGCTCCTGGTCGTGGGTCTGCCTTCCGAGTCCATTTGCTTCCCGCCCATTTTGATGGCGGCATTAGAGGTACGCATCCAGGCTTCTTCCGTCGGCACGAGACAGGATATGCGAGACGTACTAGCCCTGGCGGCCGCAGGAAAGATCCATTGTGAAGTAAAAACCCGGCCTCTCGCGCAGGCTAATGCGGTCTTGGACGAATTGCGACAAGGGACCGTCTCCGGGCGTATCGTGCTTACTNNCCTTCGCCGCCCCGCATTGCGAAAATCCCGTTCCCTGCACGGACATAGAAATCCCTTATAGAACGTATCAGTTTTCGTGTTGACGTTAGTAACTACAATGTGATACCAACACTCACAATTCTTGGGGAATAGGTCCGAGGGCGAATTAATATGGCATCGCGCCGTAAGAATTCAGGTCACCAATGTCTCACAGCCTGTCTAGCCCCGTCGCGATTTTTCGCCGGTGAGGTTATGGATTTCCCCGCGCCAATCTGCAATCGGTCCAATCTCGCAGGTGTCCAGACTCAAAAGGAGAAGTCATGAGGAAACTGATCTCATTCGCATGTGCCTTGATCTTATCCGGTTGCTGGCTGATAGCGACTCCAGTAGCGTCTGGGCAGGGCGTCGGCACATCAGGCAGCATCAGCGGTACCGTGACGGATCCGCAGGGAGGTGTCCTCCCGAAGGCGAGCGTCGTGGCCGTAGAAATGGCCCAGGGAAACCAATACTCGGCCACCACCGACGAGAGCGGCCAGTATCGCCTCACAAGCCTCCTGCCCGGGACTTACAAAGTTACAGTGAAGATTGACAGGTTTGAGACCCAGGCTATGACCGGCGTCGTCGTCAATGTCGGAGAGACCGTCAGTCTTGATGTCCACCTGAAGCTTGCAACTACGTCGCAGACAGTTGAGGTCAGCGCAATTCCTCCCGTGGTGGAAACCGAAAGGGGCAGCCAGGCAAACACGCTTACACAGCAGTACATTGAGGATCTCCCGATCGACCGCCGCGATTATCTTACTTTTACCCTACTACTCCCGGGGGTCTCGGATTCCACGCGGCTGGCGGATGACCAGGATTTTCGAGTGAAGCAAACACCGCAAAGCGGACTTTCCTTCTATGGAAGTAACGGCCGCGGTAACAGCATCACCGTTGACGGTGGCGAGGCTCAGGACGATGCCGGCGGCGTACGCCCAACTATCAGCCAGGACGCCGTTCAGGAATTCCAGGTGAACCGCAGCAACTACACAGCCGAACTGGGCGGTGCAAACGGCGCGTCAATCAACATCGTCTCGAAATCAGGCTCGAACGATATTCACGGCAGCCTATTCGGCTATTTCCGTAACGATGCGATGGACGCTCGTGATCCGTTCGCCTTCAGCTCGGCGCTTCAACCCGGAGCGGTGTTCGATCCGACCCAACCCGACTCAGTGGGCGCACCCGTTAAGGATTCGCTGCAGCGCTATCAATTCGGCGGCTCTATAGGCGCTCCCATAAAAAAGGACAAGACCTTCGTGTTCTTTGCGTTCGAAGGTTTGCGTCAGGATGCGCAGAATGCGGTGCCGCTGCTGACGAGTACGTCCGTCCTTCGTCCTACTTTCGACCAACAGACCCAGATTCTCGCCCCGTTGGCAGCAAACCCATCTCCGGTTCCGATACCTTGCCTGAGCGGCCCAGTCGGGACCGCTGTGGCTGCGCAATTGGGAGTGCCGACATCGCTGCCACCCGCCATCTGCGCTCAGGTCCTTGGTGGCGTGTTAACCGTTAACAACGTGAACCCCGCCGCTACTCCCATCGGTGCCTACCTCGTCAGCCAGTTTGAGTCGCAGGGAGGACTTTTCGACTACAACTCCCGCGATTACTTGGCTTCCGCACGCCTCGATCACCACGTCGACGCGAACAACCAGCTCTTTCTAAGCTATCGCTACTCACACGACCTGGAGCAAAACCCGGACGTACAATCTCTCACAGCCTTCTCGGCCGGCAGTTCGATCCACGACTATGACAACAACATACAGGGCGCCTGGTTTCACCAGTTCAGCCCGACTACTCAGAACGAGTTGCGGGTGCAATGGGATTACAACGGTTTCAATGTGATTCCGAACGAACCCGGCCAGGCAGGGCTCCAAATTCCCGGTTTCATAAACAATTTAGGGACCAACATCTTCTTGCCTAACCTCACCATTCTGCGCCGCACCGAATTTGCCGACAATGTCACCATGATCCGTGGCCGTCACACAGTACAGTTCGGCGTTGACGAATTGCTGCGCGGGAATCACACCGAATCCCACACGTTTCTTCCGGGACGGTTTGTCTTCAGCACTCTTCCGGATTTTGGAACCCTCCTGTCTCCGCTGCTTCCCAGCCTGTCTCCTCTAGAGTCGGCTTCCTTCGGACTGCCACAGGTCTATCAGCAGGGCTTTGGTAATCCGGACTACCCTGCATACACTCGGCCCCTGACCGGACTGTACGTGCAGGACTCGTGGAAGATCACATCCAATTTCACGTTGAACTACGGCCTGCGCTACGATATCGATTCACAATTTCAACCTCTGAACACCTACTACAAGGACTTCTCCCCCCGTGTGTCGTTTGCGTGGGATCCTTTCAACGATCACAAAACCGTAGTTCGCGGCGGGTACGGGATTTTCTACGGACCCATCGACGCGCAGATCCCCCAAGTGGATTTGAGCCTCGGCGTCCTCAACCACAATCGCAGCACAGTAGAGAACCAGCACAACAAATCGCAAGTTCCCGACCAGGTCAACAATGCTGTAAACACCTGCGGAATCAGCGGCATTCCGGGAGACCCATTCCCTGGGAACGGGACTAGCCCCTGTAACCGCTTCATCTCCATCTACGTGGATCCGCTTGCGCTCCCCCCACCCGGTGTCCCGGGATTGCAAAGCGCCGCGGTTGTTTTCCAAACATTGTTTGCCCAGGGAGCGATCCAGTGCACAACCCCTGCGCCGGGGAATAACGCGTGTATTACACCGGGGGCCGGGCCGGGTGGCGTAGCCCAGTTCGGCATCAATGTTGCGAGTTCAGGCCAACTCTCACCGTTGACAGTGCTCTTTAGCAACCCTCCCAACTACAGGCCGCCTCAATCGCAACAAGCTTCGTTGGGGATTGAACGCGAGATCACGCCCAGCTTCTCGATCGGTGTCAGCGGGATTTACTCGCATACTCTGTATCTCCCGGTTGCCATCGACACGAATCTGCTGCCAACTACCCCGACGAGCACGGTCACGCTGGCCAACGGGAAGCCATTTACCTATAAGAACTGGAATCTATTTGCAGGGAGCGACCCGCTACTCGGTGGGGTGCTCGCCCCCGAAACGCCGTCTCTGCCTTGCGCGGCGACAGTGGCAAACCCGAATCAGCCCTTCAACTGCTTTGTGAATCCGCTGATTACTCAGAACAATCAATACACCTCCGCGGCGTCTTCCCTGTACGAAGGGTTGATCCTGGAGATGAAGAAGCGTTTTAGTAACCACTTCATGCTGTTTGGGAACTACACCTTCAGCAAGGGCTTCGACACTTCCACGGACTTCAATACGGACTACGGACCGCAGGACCCGACTCAGCTCGGGTTGGATCGAGGACTTTCGGAGTTTGATCAGCGGCACAAGGTTGTGGTCGCTGGCGTGTTCGATAGCCCGTGGAAGGGTTTCCTTTCCGGCTTCCAGCTTTCTCCCATTTTTACCTACCACAGCGGACTGCCGTTCAATCTACTGGCTGGTGGTGAAGTAAACGGTGACAATCACATCACCAACGAGCGCCCCCTAGGCTCGCCGCGCGACACGGGTCTCGGGCCCAACTTCTATGACTGGGACATGCGTTTGAGCTGGCGGCACAAACTGGGAGAGAGGGTCGACATGACGCTCACGGCAGAAGGGTTCAATATCTTGAACCGCACGAATTTTGCCAGTGTGAACAACGAAGTGAACCCTTTGTTTGGCATTCAGACGGCGGGTCTATGCCCCAAATCAGGGCAATGCGCTACGGGAAATACTTCGTTTAATGTGCACGGCCTCCGGTCCGGCACCGTATTGCCGGACGGCGAGGTTGTCACGCCCAGCACGCCGCTGGCTTTCACTTCGGCGTTTCCGAAACGCCAGGTGCAGCTCGGGATCCGGTTCGGCTTCTGATCGATTGCGCGGTAGTTTCGATCGTAGATCGAATGGTGCCGGGTATTGCGCGGCCGGGCCGAGATTTGAACTGAGAAGTATTCTCTCGGTCCGGCCGTCGTTGATCCGGCGACAAGTCCCATACCGGTCCGAAGTGCCGACGCTCGAACGAGCGCTGTATCTCCTGCGCGCGCGTTACATCTTTGAAGGAATTGGAAACCAATGCTATCACCCATGTTCGGTGAGTTTATGGGCACTCTGGTCCTGGTTCTGCTGGGCAACGGTGTAATCGCCGACGTAGTTCTCTCACGCTCCAAGGGAGAAGGCGGTGGATGGATTTCGATATCGACGGGCTGGGCGATTGCGGCCATGGCGGGAATTTTCACTGCTCTCGCGTGCGGAAGCAGTGACGCCCACATCAATCCTGCCGTAACGCTGGGCGTGGCTATCGTTAGTGGCAATTTTTCCAAACTCTTGCCGTACGTCACCGCGCAAATGTTGGGAGCATTTGTTGGGTCAGTTCTCGTCTGGCTTCATTTCCTGCCGCATTGGGCTGCCACTGCAGACCCGGTCAGAAAATTGGGCTGCTTCTGCAGCCACCCATCCATTCCCAATAAAGTGACCAACCTGGTCAGCGAAATTATTCCCACAACGCTGCTGGTGTTTGTTGCCGTTTGCATTTTGACACGCGCCAATTTACCTGCTGGTTTCGGCCCGGTCCTGATCGCCGCACTGGTCTGGGGACTGATTCTCGCGCTCGCTGGGCCAACCGGCACCAGCATGAACCCGGCGCGTGATCTCGGATCGCGAATCGCCCACGCGATCCTGCCGATTGCAGGCAAAGGCAGTTCCGATTGGGGATACGCTCCCATTTCTGTGATCGGCACACTAGCAGGCGGCGCGCTCGCCGGATTGGCAATCCGTCTTCTACATATTTAGACGAGGCGCAAAACCTGTTAAAGCTTGCTGCCACAGCGAATAGCAGTTGCGGACGATGTTGCTCGAAAATCCACGACCGGTGATTTTCGAGCCGTAGAGTTCCTTCAAGCAAAGGTCGTCAGCAACTAGTGTTAGTCACTAACATGTGTTATAAACAAACGTTTGTTGTCAAGAGGGAAACTTCTCAGTGCGGCAGCAAATAAGGTGAAAACCCGGCAAATCTTCGATCTCACCGGACGCGTCGCGATCGTTACCGGCGGTTCCGTCGGCCTAGGCCGGCAGATGGCCGAAGGCTTGGCCGAAATGGGCGCGAATCTGGTGCTCTGCGCGCGCAAGAAAGAGCGCTGCGAGCGGGCCGCAGAGGAATTGCGAAAGTTGGGCGTTCAAGTTCTCGCGCTCGGCTGCGATGTCAAAGAACCCGCCAGCATTCAAGAGGTTGCCGACGCCACCTTCAAACAATTTGGGCGCATCGACATCTTGATTAACAATGCCGGCACTTCCTGGGGCGCGCCGGTGGAATCAATGACGCTCGAGCAGTGGAATAAAGTGATCGAAACCAACCTCACCGGAACCTTTCTGTTTTCGCAAGCGGTGGGCAAAGTCATGATCGCGCAACGCCGCGGAAAAATTATCAACATCGCCTCAGTTGCCGGGCTGCGTGGTTCATCTCCGAATTTTTCCGCCATCGGTTACAGCGCCAGCAAAGGCGGTGTGATCATTTTCACCAAAGATTTGGCCTGCAAGTGGGGCATGCATAATATTCACGTCAATGCGATTGCCCCCGGCTGGTTCCCGACCGACATGTCGGGAAAAATCATCGAACGTAACAAAGAGACGCTATTGGCGGGCATACCTTTGGGCCGCTTCGGCGGGCCTCATGATTTAAAGGGCGCCGCTATTTTTCTCGCTTCCGACGCGTCAGATTTTGTGACCGGAAACATCCTGGTAGTCGACGGAGGCCAATCCGCCTAGAACAGGCGAGGCATGCTATGAACATTCCACTTACACCTCTCCGCTTTCTTCGCTATGCGGAGCAGCAATATCCGGCTAGGACCGCGATAGTCTGCAACCAAGACCGCTTTACATACGCACAATTCGCTGGGCGAGTCGGCCGTTTGGCGGGTGCTTTGCGTCAGGCTGGCATCCAAGCCGGCGATCGCGTTGCTTTCCTCGGCGCCAATTGTCACCGCTTGCTGGAAGCGTACTACGGCGTTCCGGAAGCCGGCGCTGTGCTGCTCCCGCTGAACATCCGTCTGGCCCCGGATGAACTGGCCTTCATTCTGAATGATTCCGGCGCGACCATCCTCTTCGTGGAAAAGCAGTTTCTTGGCTTAGTGGAATCTTTTCGCAAGAGTCTTCGCACGGTAAAAATGTTCGTTCAACTTGACGGTTCTCCAGACGTGCCTTGGCTCGACCCCCGCAACTACGACGCCCTTCTCGCAGCAGCCACGCCGCATCGCGCCGACATCAGCTCCATCGACGAAAACTCCTTGGCTGAGCTCTTCTATACCAGCGGCACCAGCGCAAATCCCAAGGGTGTAATGCTCACGCACAGAAATATCTACCTCCATGCGTTGAACGTCTGCATGGGATTCCAGATCGAAAACGGGGCTGTCGAGCTGCACACCATTCCTCTCTTCCACGCGAATGGCTGGGGTGTCGCGCATTTCCTAGTCTTGCTCGGCGGAAAGCACGTCATGATCCAGCGTTTCGAGACCAAAGAAGTGTTCCGGCTGATTGAAACGGAAAAAGTCCACTCCTGCAGTTTGGTTCCCATCATGGCCACGGCTCTGGTGAACTGCCCCGAGCGACGCAATTACGATTTGAGTACCTTGCGACGGATTGTCATCGGCGGCGCTGCGTCGTCGCCAACACTCATTCGGGAGGTTGAACAACAACTCGGCTGCGAGTGTTTTTCTGGCTACGGCCTCACGGAAACCTGCCCCTCGCTCACGATTTCTCCGATGAAGTCAGGTTTGGGCTGGGAAGGCGAACAGCGCTACGTGGGCCAAGCGATGACTGGCTACGCATTCCCCGGCACAGAGATACGAGTGGTGGACGCGGACGATCGCGACGTTCCGCGCGACGGGCAGGCCATCGGAGAAATTATCGCGCGTAGTGATGGCGTGATGGAGGGCTACTGGCGTCAGCCGGAAGCTTCCGCCGAAGCTCTACGCGGCGGATGGTTCCACACCGGCGATATGGCTACTTTCAACGAAGAGGGCTACCTGCTGATTGTCGATCGCAAGAAAGACATCATCGTAAGTGGCGGAGAAAATATATCCTCCCTCGAACTTGAAAAGGCCATCCTCGCACATCCCGCCGTCCTGGAGGCCGGCGTCATTCCCGTTCCCGACGAGAAGTGGGGCGAAGTCCCCAAGGCACTGGTGGTCCTAAAACCGAATGCCACCGCCTCGGAGTCCGAACTTATTGAGTTTTGCCGTGCGCGCCTGTCACATTACAAATGTCCGCGCTCAGTCGAATTTGTCGATAGTTTGCCCAAGACCGGCACCGGAAAAATCTTGAAAAAGGACCTGCGCAAAAAATATTGGCAGGGCAAGGATACGATTCGCCCTGACTTTGGTGCCCCGGCGTCCAAGACGAAGTCCGGCGCTTGAGCAGGCCTGATGCTCAGAGATTTGTTTCGCAGTAGATAAAAACAGAGCGCAGTTCGCGCCAGGTAACACGAAGGAGTCTTGTTCATGGATTTAAATTTAACCGCCGAAGAGTTGACGTTTCGCGACGAGCTCCGCGCCTGGCTGGCTTCCAACGTTCCGAAGGATTGGAGTGACTGGCGCGAAAAGCCCATGGAGGAATCGTTCCCATATCTGCGAGCCTGGCAACGAAAGCTTCAGGAGGGCCGCTGGGCCGCCGTTTCGTGGCCCAAGGAATATGGGGGTCGCAGCGCTTCGCTGATGCAGCAAGCCATATTTTGGGAAGAAATGGCTCGCGTCGAGGCGCCGCCGATGGCCAACTCTCTCGGTCTAGGTCTCATCGGCCCCACGATCATCGCCTATGGAACAGAAGCGCAAAAAAAACGCTACATTCCAAAAATTCTGAGCGCAGAAGAAATCTGGTGCCAGGGCTTCTCCGAGCCTAACGCGGGTTCCGACCTCGCCGGTTTGCAAATGGAAGCGCGNNTCGCGAAACACAAGGGCCTTTCGGTGCTCCTCGTGGATATGAAATCTCCCGGCGTCGAGGTACGTCCTCTGCGTCAGATGACCGGGGAATCCGAATTCAACGAGATTTTCTTTCGCGATGTTCGCGTGCCAACCGAAAATATTCTCGGCAAAGTGAACGACGGATGGAATGTGGCGATGAGCACCCTGATGTACGAGCGGGGCTCCTACGGCGCTCGCCTGCATCTAATTTTCAAGAGCTACATCACGCGTCTCATTGAGCTCTCTCGAAATATTCAACGCAACGGCCGGCCTGCATCTCAGGACCCGCTCATCCGCCAGAAGCTCGCACAGTGCAGCGCAGAGATCGAAATCATGCGTTTCAACCAGATGCGCGCCTTCAGCCGCATCACCGCTACAGGCGTGCCCGGTCCGGAGGGCTCCATTCAGAAAATTTTCTGGAGCGAGCTCAACCAGCGACTGCAGCAAATCGCTCAGGAAATTCTCGGTTCCTATGGACAACTTCTGGCCGGCGATCCGCGCGCCATCGAAGAAGGAATTTGGTCCTACGCCTACCTGCGCACGCGCGGAAATACCATCGAAGCCGGCACCTCCGAAGTGCAACGGAACATCATTGGCCATTTCGTTCTCGGACTGCCCAGAAGCTACTAAGGGGATACGCCATGCAATTCGGTTTGAGTGAGAGCCAGGAATTTCTGAAAGACAGCGCGCGCAAGTTCTTCGCCGGCGAGTGTCCTAGCGCTGAAATGCGACGCCTGATGGAAACGGACACGGCGTATGACGCCGCACTTTGGTCCAAGCTCACGGACCAGGGTTACACCGGCATCATTTTTCCCGAAGAATACGGTGGAGTCGGTCTCGGCCAAGTGGAACTCATGCTCTTGATGGAAGAGGCCGGGCGCGCGCTCTTGCCCGGCCCATTTTTTTCGACTGTCGTGCTAGCTGGCTCGGTCCTGGATGCCGTGTGCACCCCTGCGCTCAAAAGCAAATACCTTGCACCCGTCTGCCGGGGAGAAGTCCGCGCCACCGTCGCCATTCTGGAAGCGAGTGCGAGTTGGAACCCGCGGGATGTGCAACTGAGTGCCACCAATGGAAAACTCACCGGAGAAAAATTCTTCGTGCCGGATGCCGCGATTGCCAATTTCATCATCGTCGTTGCGCGCAACGGCGTGTTCGTAGTGGACTCCAAAGCTCCCGGCCTGAAAATATCGCCCATGTCCGGAATGGATCTTACGCGAAAACTCTATGTCGTTGAATTCAACAACACTCCGGCGGAAGAATTGGGTTCCGTCGCGCAACTCCCGCGGGCCTTCGATATCGCCACCGCCGCGCTAGCTGCCGAATTAGTCGGCGGTATGCAGCGGACGCTCGACATCACGGTGGAGTATGCCAAGACTCGCAAGCAGTTCGGCAAACCGATCGGATCGTTTCAGGCCGTCCAGCACCATTG
>PLZZ01000059.1:12230-12920 GCA_003153585.1 Acidobacteriota bacterium
TTCACTTGGGAAAACGACGTTCATCTGTATTACCGTCGAGCGAAGGCCTCGGAGACGGCATTCGGAGACGCCACGTTTCATCGCGAGCGCATCGCCTCTGCGGTGATCGACTCCGGCAACGTCTCCGCGAAAACAGCGTAAACTATCAAACCAGAGGATTCTTTCCATGACTGATCTAGTCCAACTGACAAAAGACAACGACATCGCGATCATCACCATCAATAACCCTCCGGTCAATGCCCTGAGCCCCGGCGTCCCCGAAGGCATTTCAGAAGCGCTGGACCGCATCGCTCAGGACGCCAGCGTCAAAGCCGCAGTGCTCATCGGCGGAGGCCGTACCTTCGTCGCCGGCGCGGACATCAAGGAATTCGGCAAGATGACCTCCTCCGGCAAATCGCGCGGCGCCGGGCTCACTCCGTTCCTCTTGAAAATGGAAGACAGCAGCAAGCCGGTGATCGTNNNNGAAATGTGCATGACCGGCAATCCGGTGAAGGCGGATGAAGCGCTAAAGTTCGGCATCATCGACCGCATCATCGAAGGCGATCTCCTCGCGGGGGCGATTGCCTTTGCCCGCGAGGTCGCCGCGAAACCTGCCCCTAAAACGCGTGAGCGCAATGAAAAACTCGGTAACGCCGCGGACAATGCGGCGATCTTTTCCTCCGCGCGTGAAACGGCTGCCAAGAAGCAGCG
>PLZZ01000059.1:12930-15572 GCA_003153585.1 Acidobacteriota bacterium
GTTTTCTTCAGCGAGCGCGAAGTCAGCAAGATTCCCGATATTCCCAAGGACACTCCCCTTATCCCCATAAAGACTGCCGCCGTTGTAGGCGCAGGGACCATGGGCGGCGGCATCGCTATGGTGCTTGCCAATGCGGGCATTCCCGTACTTCTCAAAGAGACGGACCAAGCGGCGCTCGACCGCGGGCTGGCTACGATCAAATCGAACTACGCAAATTCCGTCAAGCGCGGCCGTTTCGCTCAGCAAGCTGCCGATGAGCGCCTGAACCGAATCACGCCCACGCTTAGCTACGACGGTTTTTCGACCGTGGATTTGGTTATCGAAGCCGTGTTCGAAGGCATGGCNNATCCTTGCCAGCAATACTTCAACGCTAAACATCGACGAGATCGCTGCGTCCACCTCGCGGCCTGCATTTGTCATCGGCACGCATTTTTTCAGCCCTGCGAATGTTATGCGGCTGCTGGAGATCGTTCGCGGCAAAGCTACTTCCCCGGAAGTTATCGCTACTTGCATGCAGCTTTCAAAAACGCTGGGCAAAGTGGGCGTGCTCGTCGGCAACTGCAGGGGCTTTGTCGGCAATCGTATGTTTGGCCCCTACCGCCGCGAAGCTCAGTTCTTGATCGAAGAAGGTGCGAGCATCGAAGCCGTGGACCAGGCGCTGGTCGATTTCGGCAACGCCATGGGACCGCTGGCCGTGGGCGACCTTGCAGGTCTCGATGTCGGCTGGCGCATCAACAAGGAATATCGCCACCTGCAACCACCCGGCATTCGCCAGGCATTCGTCGAAGATCATCTGTGTGAACTCGGCCGTTTCGGGCAGAAAACCGGTGCGGGTTGGTACAAATATGACGACCAGCGCCGCGCGACTGCAGACCCCGTCGTTGACGAACTCATTCGCAAGTGGGTCGCCGAGGCGGGAATTGCGCAACGTCAAATCTCCGCCGAAGAAATCACAGATCGCTGCATCTATGCCCTGGTGAACGAAGGCGCGCGCATTCTGGAGGAAGGCTACGCGCTGCGCGCTTCGGATATCGATATTATTTATCTCAATGGCTACGGATTCCCCGCCTATCGCGGGGGTCCCATGTGGTATGCCGACTCCGTCGGCCTCAAAAAGGTTTACGAGCGCGTCTCCGAATTCCATCGCCAGCACGGTGAAATCTGGCGCCCGGCCCCGCTGCTGAAGCGGCTTGCAGAGCAGGGCAAGACCTTTGCCCAGTTCGGCAAGGAAGAGGGTGTGGCGACATAGTCTTCCATTCGCGCTTCCTGCAATCAGACAGCGCTACCGTAAAACATTTTCGTGGATCTGTGACTTCATTCCAGCAGTCGGAGAATAGATGAGAGAAGCAGTCGTAGTTGCAAGTTCGCGGACGCCCCTTGCCAAATCCTTTCGCGGTTCCTTTAACCTGACGCGGCCCGAAGATCTCGCCGCACACTGTATCAAGGACGTCTTGGCCAAAACTCCGAAATTGGACGTCAAAGAAATTGAAGACGTCGTCCTCGGCTGCGCGCAGCCTCACGGTGCGCAAGGCCAGAATATAGCCCGTACTTCCGCCATGCTTGCCGGACTTCCCGCATCGGTTGCTGGCACGACTATCAATCGCTTTTGCTCTTCTGGCTTACAAGCGATCACGGTGGCCGCCCACCAGATTATCAGCGAGGGTGTGGATGCTGCAGTCGGCGGCGGCGTGGAAAGCATCAGCATGATCACGCGAGACTACAACCCGCATCCCGGATTGCTGGAGAAGATGCCCGGAATTTACATGGTGATGGGTAACACCGCGGAGGTAGTCGCTAAACGATACAAAGTGAATCGCGAGTCTCAGGACGAATATTCGCTTCTGAGTCAGCAGCGCACTGCTCGCGCTCAGCAAGAGGGTTTTTTCGACGCTGAAATCGCGCCGATGCGCGTCACTCGCGGCATCCTGGACAAGAAGTCCGGAGAAATCGTTGGCAAAGAGGATGCTACCGCCAACCGCGATGAATGCAACCGGCCCGACACTACTCTGCAAGGCTTGCTCAACCTCAAACCCCATTTTGACCCGGACAGCGGCCAGGGAACCGTGACGGCCGGCAACTCGTCGCAACTTTCTGACGGCGCNNGGATTCCAAGTCGCGGGCTGCGAACCTGACGAAATGGGCATCGGCCCGGTATTCGCTGTGCCGAAACTCCTAAGTCGTTGCGGCCTGCGAATGAGCGATGTCGATCTCTGGGAACTGAACGAAGCTTTCGCCGTTCAGGTAATTTATTGCCGCGACCGCCTGGGCATCGACCCTGAAAAGCTCAATGTTAACGGCGGCTCGATCGCCATCGGACATCCCTTCGGAATGACGGGTTCGCGCATGGTTGGCACCATTGCCAACGAAATGGCTCGCCGCAAAGCGCGGTACGGAGTGGTCACCATGTGCATTGGGGGAGGACAAGGCGCGGCAGCTTTGTTCGAGCGCGCCAATTGAAAATAACTCATTGGCCACCGCAATCTGAGCCTGTCCGAATTTCTTCCTCCGCGCGCCTTGCGGTATAACGATTGACGCCATGTTGATCTAACAATGGGAACCCTCTTCCTTGTCCGTCACGCGCAAGCTTCATTTCTTGAGCCGAACTATGACAAGTTATCCACGCTCGGGGAGGCGCAATCGCG
>PLZZ01000059.1:15578-37808 GCA_003153585.1 Acidobacteriota bacterium
GAGCCTCTTGTGCTACCGGAGTTCGACGAATATCAGGGGGAAGCAGTGCTCAAACACTGCCTGCCCGGGTTGCTCGAAAACGACCAGAAAGTCCGAGATCTCCATGCCTCGTTTCAGTCTTCTGCCGGCTCTGCCGAAAAACGCGCGACTTTTCAAAAGTTGTTCGAAGCTGTCATTGGCGAGTGGGTGCGCGGCGAGATCTCTCCGCCAGGCGTAGAGACCTGGTCGGAGTTTTGCTCCAGGGTTAATTCCGGTCTCGTAAAGTTTCTCTCTGCCGGGGTACGCGGTGAACGAGTTGCCATTTTTACTTCCGGCGGTCCGATCGCAGTTGCCATGCAGCGTGCTATGCATCTCTCTGCGGAAAGGGCCTTGCAAGTGAGTTGGATGTCGCGCAACTCCTCTTGGAGTGAATTTCTCTACTCCGCCCAGCGGTTCACACTCAGCTCTTTCAATGTCCACGGGCATCTCAACGATCCCGCGATGATGACGTACCGCTAGGGCTTCCCATGAGCGACTTTCTGGACCATCCGACAGCCATTCGATCCGGCGAAGAACTTGATTTGGGACGCCTCGAACCCTTCTTGGGCCGTCACTTTCCCAACGAAGAAGGTGCGCTTCAAGTTCACCAATTTCCCAGCGGCCATTCCAATTTGACTTATTCATTGCATCTTGGCGCCAAGGAGTTGGTTCTTCGGCGGCCTCCCTTCGGAAGCAAGGTCAAATCGGCACACGATATGAGCCGCGAATTTCGCGTGCTCTCTAAGCTCCACTCCGTCTACGCCCCGGCTCCCGAAGTGCTTCTCTATTGTGACGACGCTTCCGTCATCGGCGCACCGTTCTACGTGATGCAACCGATCCACGGCATCATTCTTCGCAGACAGTTGCCGCCCGGTTTGGATTTTCCTCCGGAAACGGCGCGGCGGCTCAGCGAATCCTTCATCGAAAATCTCATACGCCTGCACCGCGTGGATTACGCCGGCGCGGGTCTTTCCGATCTGGGTAAGCCGGAGGGATATCTGGAACGGCAGGTCCGTGGCTGGACCGAGCGCTACTCCGGTTCCAGGACACACGATTATCCCGAGGTGGAAAAAATTTCCGCGTGGATGCAGCAACACATGCCGTCCACAACCGCCGTTTCGCTGATTCACAATGACTACAAATACGACAACGTAGTCCTCGATTCGAGCGACATCACGAAAATTGTCGGCGTGCTCGATTGGGAGATGTCCACTATCGGTGACTCTCTCTCAGACCTCGGCGCTGTACTGGCTTATTGGATCGATGCGAAGGACCCTGAGGAGCTGGAACAAAATCGCTGGGGACCCACGAACTATCCGGGCAGCTTCACGCGCGAAGAAATTGTGCAGTATTACGCCCAAAAAACGGGCCGCGATGTATCTCAGATGCCTTTCTATCTCACCTTCGCCCGTTTCAAACTTGCCGTCATCGTCCAGCAAATTTATTATCGCTATCACCAAGGCTTTACCAAAGACGAACGCTTTGCAGCCATGCCCGAAAGAATTCAGATACTTTTGCGTGCCTCTTTGCACTGCGCGCAAACCGGCCGAATTTAGGGCATCGCTCGGGTAAGCTTTCCAAATCTGCACTCAAATAAGAGTTAATCAGGTGTAGTAGCGGACGATCCACTCCGCAACGCAGACTGGTTTTGCAGATCCTTCGTTTTCTATGATTACGGAATACGTCGCTTCAGCCGCATCGGAGAGTTCTTTTAAATCCAAGAGCGCAATCCGCGCACGAATCCTGGAATCGGCCCGCACCGCCGCAGGAAATCGCACACGATTCAAACCGTAATTCACCGCCAATCGCACGCCGCCCTGGACTTGAATCGCCTCCTTCATAAGGTGGCTGAGCAAAGAGAGCGTAAGAAACCCGTGAGCGATCGTGTCGCCGTAAGGTGACTCCTTGCTCGCCCGCGCGCGATCCAGATGAATCCATTGCCGGTCTTCCGTAGCTTCCGCGAACTTCTCGATCCGCTCCTGCGTAACGAGAAACCACTCCGTAACGCCAACTTCCCTGCCCACGAATTCTTTCAACGATTGCGGATTTTTGATCACGAGCGGCGGCATCAACTTCTCTCGGCTTTCGCCAACTCCCACTTTGCAATCGACTCGATATGTACTTCATCCGGTCCGTCTGCCAACCGCAGCGTCCGAGCCATAGCCCAAGCGCTAGCCAGAAACGTGTCCTGCGAAAGTCCGGCCGCTCCATGCGCCTGCATTGCCCGATCCAGCACACGCAGAGCCACGTTAGGCGCTACAACTTTGATCATCGCAATCTCGGCCCGTGCTGCTTTGTTGCCTACCGTGTCCATCATGTGCGCGGCCTTCAGCGTCAGCAGCCGCGCCTGTTCGATCTCCATGCGCGACTCGGCGATTCCCGCGCGAATCGTTCCCTGTTCGGCTAGCGCCTTCCCGAAGGCCACCCTCATTTGCACCCGTTTGCACATGGTTTCGAGCGCCCGCTCCGCGAGCCCGATACATCGCATGCAATGATGAATCCGCCCAGGCCCCAGACGCCCTTGCGCAATCTCAAATCCGCGCCCTTCGCCAAGCAACATGTTTGTCGCTGGCACGCGCACTTTTTCAAAGTGAATTTCAGCGTGCCCGTGCGGCGCGTGGTCGTATCCGAATACTGTTAACATCCGCACGATCTTGACTCCGGGCGTATCGAGCGGCACGAGGATCATCGACTGCTGCTTGTGCGGCGGCGCGGAAGGATCGCTCTTGCCCATGAATATCGCGATCTTGCATCGCGGATCGCCTGCTCCTGAGGACCACCACTTCCGCCCGTTAATCACGTACTCATCGCCGTCTCGTACGATGCCCGATGCAATGTTGGTGGCATCCGACGAGGCAACATCCGGTTCGGACATGGAGAAGCAGGATCGAATTTCGCCGGCCAGCAGCGGCTTTAGCCATTTTTCTTTTTGTTCTGCCGTACCATAACGCGCCAGCACCTCCATATTCCCGGTATCCGGCGCTGAACAATTGAACACCTCGGGCGCCATGTGACTGCGCCCCATGATTTCGCAAAGCGGCGCGTACTCCAGGTTGGTCAGGCCCGCGCCGTTTTCATCGTGCGGCAAAAACAAATTCCACAATCCCTCTTGGCGCGCCTTCGGCTTCAGTTCTTCCACGATCCGCGCGGGTTTCCAGCGTTCCCGCTCAATTTCTTCGTGGAATCGCTGTTCGTTTGGATACACGTGGACGTCCATGAAGCTTTGTAGCCGCCGCTGCAGCTCCTTCGTCTTTGCGCTGGGTTCAAAGTCCATAGGTCAAAGGTCTCTTCTATTTGCCGGTGAAGACCGGAGCGCGTTTTTCGACAAAGTGCGCCACGCCTTCTTTGAAGTCTTCGCACTGCAGGCTGGCCAGCATTTCTCGCTCGGAGATTTCAAAAGCTTCCGCCAGAGTCAGAAACATCGCGTCGTACACTTGCCGCTTGATCACGCGCAGCGACCGCGGGCTCACGTTCGAGGCCAGGTCCACTGCGTACTCCCGCACCTTCGCATGAAACGCATCCTGCGGAAAGACTTGATTCACCAGTCCCATTCGCAGAGCCTCCGCCGCATCAATCATCCTCGCGGAAAATAGCAAGTCCAGTGCGTTGGCGTGTCCCACCAGACGCGGTAACATCCACGCCATTCCGTATTCGGCAATCAGTCCTCGACGCGCAAAAGCCGTTCCAAAACGCGCACCGTCGGAAGCAAAACGTAAATCGCAGTACAAAGCAATCACTAATCCCAAACCGACGATGGGACCATTGATGGCCGCAATCACGGGCTTTGTGACCGCCGGGAAATATGAATATTTTTTCTGAAAATCCGCTCTTGTGCCTTCGACAGTGCCGCCCTGAGGTTGCACCGCTTGGGCTCGTTGCGCGGAATCGAGTCCCTTCGTCGCGACCGTGGACAAGAGCGATATATCTGCGCCCGCGCAGAATCCTCGTCCCGCGCCCGTCAAGATGATCACGCGAACATTTTCGTCACGTTCCGCGTCTCTCACCGCGGCTTTTACTTCGCCTTCCATAACGGCGGTCCAGGCGTTCAGTTTATCTGGACGGTTGAGAGTGATCGTCGCGACCCGGTCGGCTACGTTGTACAGCGTTTCTTGGTTTGGCATAGTGGGCCGGATTATATACAATGGCGGCCGCGTTAGTCACATTCATCTGTGTGTAACTATCTGTTTGAAGGACTTCTCCGCGGAAGTGCTGACCACGGCCGCGTCTCACGATTGGAGGTGCCATGCCCTTCGTGCAAAATCAAGGTGCCAAAATATATTGGGATGAACAGGGTTCCGGCGAACCTCTATTGCTCATCATGGGCCTCAGCTACCCCTCCTACATGTGGCATCGCACCCGCCCTGTTCTTGCAAATCGTTATCGCACCATCGCTCTCGATAATCGCGGCGTGGGCCAAAGTGATGTGCCGCCAGGCGTTTACTCCATCGCATTGATGGCCTCGGATGCAGCATCTGTTCTGGATGCAGCGGGCGTCGGGAGCGCGCACGTGTTCGGCGTTTCCATGGGCGGCATGATTGCGCAGGAATTTGCGCTTCAATATCCGAAGCGTGTGCGTTCGCTGATTCTGGGTTGCACCGCGTTTGGCGGTCCGCATGCAATTCAAGCCGAGCCCGCGGCACTCCAAACTCTCATGCGTCAGGGCATGACTCCTGAAGAAGCCAAAGAGGCCATCATCCCGTTCATTTATGACGTGACTACTCCGCGCGAACGCATCGACGAAGACATGGCCATCCGCATGAAGTGGTATCCCACTCCGCAAGGGTACATGTCCCAACTTCAAGGGATTATCGCCTGGGAAGCCTACAGCCGCATCGCGCAAATCACGGCTCCCACGCTAGTCATTCACGGCGAAACCGACAGGCTCGTTCCAGCCGCGAACTCGCGGCTAATCGCCGACCGTTTACCTCACGCCAAACTCGTGCTGCTCCCGCACGCAAGCCACATTTTCGAGACCGACCAGCCCGGCGCGGCACATCAAGCAATTGTAGATTTTCTCGCCGCTCAGAATGGCGGTGCGCAGCGCTCTCAGGCTACTAACTAGCTTGCCTTCTGGCCGCCAGTAGTCAGCCTCGAAACGTCAAAACCGAACTTCTCCAGCTCGATTTTCAATTGCCCATCTAACGCCCCATTTGTAGGCGTCGCTGCTCCGGTTGGCAAAGTCGCAGCCGCTTCCCCTAACATCGAGCTCATCACTTCGTGATAGCCCAGCTCTCGGTAGCTTTCAAATTGCGATTCCGTAAACCATTGATCCACCGTCGTTTCGTGCGGAAACTGTGGATGCATCGTATGATAATTTTTAATATCGGTGGACTCGTCACCCGTCAGGGACGCTTTGAAATAAATAATTGTTCCGGTGGGCGCGGATTTGTCCACCGCCTCGTAATGGATTGTCCCTATTGCGCAATGCTTCTTGCTGGGCTTTCCTAATTTCGGCGGCACGATATCGCTGATGTTCAGTTGGATATCGATCCCCAGATCGATTCGGCATTTCCGTATAGCGTTTCCCAACCCCGTGAATCCATAGCAGTCGTCCGCCTCCGCATCGCACACAATTATCAGCCCGCACCGCCGCTTCACCAGCTCGTACAATCCCATGTTTTCAAAATGTCCGCCGTCAGACAGGTACACGTATGCGGCTTCATCATCCGTACCTGCGAACAGCTCATTCAGCAGGTACGTCAATCCAAAGATTGGTGTCGCCCGTCTCGACGTTCGCCGGTCTCGGGGATTTCCGAGCCATTGTCCCAGACGCACATCGAATAACGTCATTAGAAACGCTACTGGGGCCGAGCTGTAAGATCCCATGTTCGGACTTGCCGCCGCCCCCGAAATCCCCATCGCCAGCCCCAAATTCGGTCCATTGAATGGCGGTGGAAACGCGTATTCTTCCGTTCGACGATATCCATAACGTTCGAGCGGTCGTAACAATCTCCGCAATACGCTATGCGCCTCTTCGGCTTCGCGTTTTTCCACTTCCTCTTTCGTGAGCGGCCTCTGTTGCCGCATCATTGGGCTGTCCTGTTCCTCAAGCCACACATCGAATCCGCAATATCGCGGCGTCATGACGAACGATTCCGCCATCCGCTCCTGCCACGCCAAATCTTTTCCCTTAACCAGATTCAGAGACATATTCAGCACCGGGTACGGTCCGTCGTACGGAATTTCTGCGTCTACCCTCAAGTCTTTGAGCGGCATGTCATCAGTCCCGTCGAATCCTGTAAATCGGTTCGGCGAACGTCCCTCGTTTGAGGCCCCCAAATAGCACCTCACCAGGCGGTTTCGATAAAACAAATGCATCGAGAATTGGTTGACGTCCACCCGCCACGCCATAATCCCCGCCACCGCCGCACACAACAAGATCGCCCACCAGAGCCGGTGCGTGCTGATGCTGGGGTATTCGCTAAACAGATCCAGTTGCTGCACTCTTGCGATCCCGTATGAAAGCCAACACAACAGCCCCGCGATAAATGCGTACGGGCCCACTTTCGCAACTCCGTCCTTCCACGTCTCCGTTCCCGTTATCCCCGACGCACTTGACTTCCCCGCGAGCACGCCTCCCACTGTCGTCAGGATCCACGCCGGCGTCAGATACTTTGCCGCCAGACTCTTCACGAATGCGTTATTCGAAATGAATCCCGGAAAATAGAGCGCGACCCAGAAAATCGCCAGCCATACGATTCCCCACAGCAACAGCCATCCTCCCAATCGTCCCCACCATTCCCGGGCTCGGTCGTGAAACACGGTCCCCATCAGTCCAATGTGCAGTGTTCCCGCGAGCAGGAAGATTCCCAGCACCAGCGGCACGCCCGCCGTTAGCGCCGCCTGTGTCGTCCAACAGAGTGTCTTCTCCGACAGCAGAGCGTACAGCCATCCCGCCAGTGCGCCAGCGCCCGCCGCTCCGATTAGCGTGATCGTGAAATCACGCGCCGATCGCAACTTTGCATAAAACCGGTCCGCCGCCGACTTTGTATTGTTCTCTGCAGGCGGTGCCTTTGCCTGGGCTCGAGCATGTCCGGCCAAATCGGCCATCTCTTCAGCGATCTTCGATACAAATGGCGCCAGCCAGCGCCTGTAAGCGAATCCTGCGGCGCTTGCTGCTACCCATATCGCGCTGTAAGCAATCGCGCCGTAAAGTGTCGATTCAGCGTACGGCAAATGGTTCTCGTGACTTCCTCCTCCGATTTGAGAGAACCTCGCCACTTGCCAGAGCGCCCCGAGAACCGCCACCGCAAATAGTGGTCCGGCTGCCAGTGCCAAAATCCAACTCTGTTTCGTCATTTGTCGCGCGCCGCCATCGTCGCGGCAATCCAGGTATGCCATATTGTTTAGGATTATCAGAAATGCGGTTATCAGCAGGACTATCCCGGCATACATCCAGGTGCGCCCGATTTCTGGATTCCACTCCGCCGCCAGTCCCCATTTCTCTGCCAGGCGCGGAAGTAGCAGGAGCGCCGTCAGCACAGCGAGCACGATCGTCTGATTCAGCAGCAAGTTCCGCAGATAAATCGCCACCATTGCCAAAGTGTCGCCGCTAAAAATTCCCAGCTTGGGCGTCAAGTAGTTGCTGAACACCCGTAAAAACCGGATCGGAGGCGGCTCTTTGTCGTCTATCTGGTGCACACGGTTTGTCGCCAGCCGTTTTTGTACCTCCCCAAAACTTTCTAGCCGCTTCGTCCACGCCGCCAGCCATCCTCCAATGTATCCCCCGCCGGACACTGTCGAGAGATAGTCGATACGGTGCAGCAGCTTCAACTCCGCCAAGGCCTGTAGCACGCCCAGGTTGAAGGTTGCGCTACGGATCCCTCCCCCCGAAAACGCCAATCCCGTCAGGTTCGCAGCATGAGCTTTGTTGACTACATTGACCCAATTGACGTTGTCCTTCTGCCATGCCGGTTCGGCGGCATCGGCCTTTCCCGCGATCGGCGCTACCGGTGAAACCGCGGCATCACGCGGTTTACCCGTTTTCCCAGACGTCCCCCTCATTTCCCGCACTTTCTCAATTTCCTGCCGCTCATCGTCCAGAACAACCTCGAGGGCAACAGGCGGGAACGGGTCTTTGGACATTAGATTTAGCCTCGCTTAGCAGCTTTTCTTGATTCAATCGACCGAATGCACGGAGAACCAGCCGGGAGGGTATTTCGCGTGCAAATTAACTGTCAAGTAAAAATTTCCCATTATCTGGCCGCTTCGCTCGCGGGCGCATATGCTTTCAACTAACCCCCGGCATTTGCGGTTCCCCGCGCAAATCCTCTATAATCTTTGGGTAATCCCAAAAAACACGACACGAGGGCATCCCTTCATTATCTTGCCCTCTCAAACTTGCCAAAATGATTGATCTCGCTGAGAAAATTAAGAAGAAACTAAAGGACGAAATCGCCGCCCTCGAGCACGAACTTCACGATGAGCTGCCCAAGGAAATCAAGGTAGCTCGCGCTCACGGCGACCTTTCCGAAAACGCTGAGTACAAGTACGCCAAGGAACGCCAGTCCTACGTCTCCGCCCGGCTCGGCCAGCTTCACCAGCGCATGGCCGACATTTCCATGATGAACCTAACCAACTTGCCAAAAGACCGCGCCGCTTATGGCTCCCGCATCGTCGTTCTCGACGTTGCGAAGTCCACCGAAATCGAGTACAAACTGGTGACGGTGGAAGAAGCCGACGTAACCAAGGGCCTCATTTCGACGAGTTCGCCCATCGGCAAGGCACTTCTTGGCAAAAAGCCCGGCGATGAGGTTACGGTTGTTACGCCGGCTGGTACCAGGGAATACGAAGTCGTTCGTCTGTCAACAATTTACGATGAGGAATAGCATGGTGGCACTGAATCAATGTTGACGCGCACCATCGGTCGTTACCTTTCCTGGCCCATCGACCGGCTGGCAGCGCTCCTCGCTCCGACCGGAATTCCTCCCAACGTCATCACCTGGCTGGCTCTTGTTTTGAATCTCTGGGCCGGCATACTTTTCGCTGCAGGCCGCTTCGCGGCTGGTGGCGGAATGATGATCCTAGCCGGCCTCTGCGACTTGCTCGACGGCCCAGTAGCCCGGCGGCAAAAACGCGTCTCGCTGTTCGGCGGCTTTCTGGATTCAATTCTTGACCGTTACGCAGACCTCATCCTCTTCCTCGGAATCTTGGTTTACTACGCGCGAGTGAATCGTTTCATGTACGCCGTCCTGGCGGGTGCCGCCATGGCTGGCGCCGTAATGGTAAGCTACGCAAAGGCGCGCGCGGAATCCTTGGTACCAAAGTCCGAAGTAGGATTTTGGGATCGGCCCGAGCGCCTCACGCTCATGATTCTCGGCGCGCTCGTCAACCGCATGCCCATTGCACTGTGGATCCTTGCCATTGGACCCAACTTCACCGTGATCCACCGCATTCTGCACACATGGAAACAAACGAAAGATGGCCCACTCCCGCTCGCTGGGAGCGAATCCTCTGCCGGTACAACATCTCCGCGTACAAAATCCCGCGCTACTATTCCGGCTCCTGTTCAGCCGCGCGACGCCTCATCTCTTCTCACCCGCGCAGCCAAACGCGGAGGCTAGTCGTGCCCAAGCTTCTGTGGATTATCGGCATCCTGGTCATCTGCGCGGGATTCGATCTGCTCTGGCAATCGCGTCACGAAATAAAGTTTTGGCTCGTCGCTTATCTGGCGGTTTTCCGCGCGATGCTTCGCCAGCAGGAATCTCCGATGCGCGTTTTTCCGGCGAAAGAAGCCGCCGCCAAGCGCCACGGAGCTGTCCGCTTTCTCCTCGGCATCGGCTTCGCGTTTCTTCTGGGGCCTATCCTGATCGCTCTCGGCATTACGCTTATGCTGCATCCTCACCTCTGAATCGGGCCGCCCCGCTGCAGGCCCGCTTTCGTAAGTTTGCGTATTGCGCAACGCCTCCGGCGAACGCGTGCGAATTCCCGTCCGTACTGTATGATTTCATTTCACGGCCGATTCAAACTTGAAACCTTCTCTGATCATTCACGGTGGCGCATGGAATATTCCCGATGAAGCAGTCGAGAGCTGCCGCGCGGGAATCCGCCGCGCTCTTGAAGCCGGCTGGAAGGTTTTGTCCGGCGCCGGCACGGCGCTGGATGCAGTCGAAGCCGTTATCGTAATCCTCGAGGACGATCCCACGTTTGACGCGGGTTTCGGCTCGCATCTGAATCGTGATGGCCACGTTCAACTCGACGCGATCATTATGAACGGCGCGACCCTGAAAGCCGGCGCCATCGCCGCCGTGGAGCGCGTGCGAAATCCAATCCGTCTGGCGCGCTGCGTCCTCGAAAAAAGTGAACACATGATGCTTGTGGGCTCCGGCGCGGAAAAATTCGCCCTGGAACACGATATGCCTCTGTGCGCGCCCGAAGATCTCGTGAACGAGCGCGAACGTGCCGCCTGGCGCCGGTGCCTGGAAGATTCGCACGCCGCCGAACACCATGTTGGCCACGAGCAAGGCACCGTCGGCGCCGTCGCTATTGATCGCCATGGAAATCTTGCAGCGGGCACCTCCACTGGCGGCACTTGCTGTAAATTTCCGGGACGCGTGGGCGATTCTCCGCTCATCGGCTGCGGCTGTTATGCCGACGCCGAAGCCGGCGGCGTTTCCTGCACCGGCCACGGTGAAGGCATCATGAAAATTGTGATGGCGAAAATGGCCATCGACCTTCTTCACGACCAGCGTGTCCTGTTGCCTCACAGGGAAAAAGGCGTCCCGATCTCCCTGGCGCAAGCCGTTGCTGATGCCTGTATCCGCAAACTGGCGCATAGGGCGCACACCACCGGCGGCCTGATTCTTCTTGACCGCGATGGCCTCCCGGCCGCCGCATTCAACACCCCCCGCATGGCGTACGGCTACGTGGAACCCGACGCCACTTTTCGAATCGCCCCGTAGCGGACGACTCCATTGCAGCGAAAAAGCATGTAGTTCATGATGTAGCGATGACAAAGCACATGCAGTCCAGATGGATAGCAATTCTTCTGGCAGCTTTCGCGTTTCTATATCCTCCCGTTTCTTCGGCACAGGTGGCTGTGAAACATCGGGAAGGCGCAATTCATGGCTTTCTAGTGCTGCGGACGCTAAACGATGAGACGATAGCCGAAGGTGACCTAACCCAGATTCCCAGCGGTGACCGCATAACCACTCACCTCATCTTCCATTTCAAGGATGGCTCTACGCAGGAAGAAACCTCCGTGTTTTCCCAACGCGGTAGCTTCCGCCTTCTGAGCAACCATCTTTCCCAGAAGGGTCCCGCGTTCAAGCGTCCTACGGACGTCTCAATCAATTGTTCCACTGGCCAGGTCACGGTTCGCTATACGGACGAGAGCGGCAACGAAAAGGTCATCACCGACCGCCTTAAGCTGCCTCCGGACCTCGCGAATGGTATCGTCCCCACCATGCTGAAAAATATTCCGGCCGATGCGTCAAAAACAACATTTTCGATGCTCGTCGCCACGCCAAAACCACGGCTCGTGAAACTCGTGATCTCTCCCGAAGGTGAAGACACCTTCTCAATAGCCGATTCTGCCCGCAAAGCTGTGCGCTATGACGTGAAAGTGGACATCGGAGGCGCTGCCGGATTGGTCGCGCCACTCGTCGGCAAACAGCCGCCGGATAGCCACATCTGGATTCTGGAGGGCGAGGTACCCGCCTTTGTCAAATCGGAAAGCCCACAGAACGAGGACGGCCCTATCTGGCGAATTGAACTTACGAGTCCGGTCTGGCCGCAAAAGCACGCAGAGGATTCCCCAAAGAAGTGAACATCGGGGCGAGCCGGCTGAAGTAAAATAGACCGAGGAAATTAAGAACCTAGGGAGAAAATGATGCCGATTCGAGATGCAATCCTCGCCGAATTTGACCACGAAATGATCAGCACTCGTAAGACACTCGAACGCGTGCCCGAAGGCAAAGCCGAATGGGCTCCCCACGAAAAATCAATGAAGATGGGGCGCCTCGCCGGCCACGTCGCTGAGCTTTCCGGATGGGCCGCCACAATCATCGGACAAGACTCGCTGGATTTCCGGCCGGTCGGTGCTCCGCCCCAGACGCCCACCGTGATGACCTCACAAAAGCAGCTTCTTGAAGTTTTCGACAAGAAAGTAGCCGAGGCGCGCAAAGCAATTTCCGGAGCGAGCGACGAAACTCTAATGAAGCAGTGGACCCTTCTCTCCGGCGGCCAGACCCTCTTCTCCATGCCGCGCGTCGCTGTTCTTCGTAGCTTCGTGATGAACCACATCGTCCATCACCGCGCACAACTCGGGGTCTACTTGCGTCTAAACGGAATCGCCGTTCCTTCGGTCTACGGCCCCTCGGCCGACGAACAGTCTTTCGGCTAATCGGCGAAGCGCGCGCCGATGGAAGGCCGGTTCGTCTAAGAGTTGAACCGAAAGCACGCCGTGTGCTAGCATCCCACTTTTCCGCAGGGTCATGCGCGTCAACCGACGGGGGCGGCGCCGTGATGGTTGTCTTTTTGCAAAGCTCGAATCTGTTTTCTGCAAGAACCCGCCACGAAATGCCTGTCCAGAGGGCTGACTCCGCGCTTTCGCTGCATATTCTCCAGCTTGCGCGCCCAAGAAAATTTCCGCCGCCGGTTTCCAGAAAGATGGATCCTTCTATGTGAGGTGATTTATGAAATCGTACAACACCGAATGGATACGCAACGTTGGCATTGTCGGCCACGGCGACACGGGTAAAACCCAGCTCGTATCGTCGTTCTTGTTCGCCGCTGGGATGACGCCCCGCCTCGGCAAAGTGGCCGAGGGCTCAGCCACCACCGACTGGGACGAAGAAGAAATTGCGCGAAAAATTTCCATCAACACCGGCCTCGCATTCGCCGAATGGCAAGCGCCCGGACTGCCGGAAAAAGTAAAAATAAATTTCCTCGATACGCCCGGCTACTCCACCTTCATCAACGAAACAAAATCCTCGCTCATCGCCGCCGACGCCTCGCTGATCGTGCTCGACGCTGCCGCTGGTGTCCAGGTCTGCACCGAAAGAGTTTGGGACTACGCCACCGAATACGATCAGCCTCGCGCATTCATCCTGAATTGGATGGACCGCGATCTCGCCAGCTTCGAGCGCGCACTGGATTCCATCCAGCATGTTTTTGGCCGTGGAGCCGTACCCATTCAATTGCCCATTGGACACGAAAGAGGTTTCAGAGGTGTTGTGGATTTAATCTCGATGAAAGCCCTCACCTACACGCCAGACGGCGATGGCAAAGCTAAAATAGAAGATATCCCCGCAGTTCTTGCCGAAGAAGCCAAGGCTGCGCACGAAACGCTGGTTGAGTTGGTCGCGGAAGGCGATGACGCATTGATGCAGGAATTTTTCGACGAAGGCACCCTGCCCGTCGGTGATCTGAAGAAAGGCCTGCGCGAAGCCGTCCTGGCCAAAAGAATCTTTCCTGTCCTGCTCAGCTCCGCATTGCATAACGTCGGCAGCGACGCGATTCTGAATTTTCTGACCGAGATTTTCCCCGCGCCTGCCGTTCGCGGAAAAATCACCGGCCACAAGACCTCAGACCATAAAGGCGACCCCATCGAGCGCAAGATTGTGGATTCCGAGCCCACTTCGATTTTCGTTTTTAAGACGCTCGCCGATCCCTTCGCCGGCCGCATCACCTATTTCAAAGTCATGTCCGGGGTGTTGAAAAACGACGCTACGCTCAACAACTTCAATCGCAGCACGCAGGAACGTCTTCAGCATATCCAGGTAATGCAGGGAAAAACGGCGACAGCGGTGAGCGACCTCCACGCGGGTGACATTGGTACGGTCGCCAAACTGAAGGACTCCACGACCGGTGAGACCCTGGGAGACAAGAACGCGCCGATTTTTTATCCTTGCGCGCGGATTCCCGAGCCGTCTATTACCTTCGCAGTCGAACCGAAGACGCGCGCCGACGAAGACCGCATAGGCGTCGCCATCCACAAGATTTTGGAGGAAGATCTCGCCTTGCGTTTTGCGCGCGATCCTCAAACAAAAGAATTCTTGCTGAGCGGCGCGGGGCAGCAGCATATCGAAGTAGTCGTCGCAAAATTGCGCAAGCGTTACCACGTCGAATTAAAACTCCATCCTCCGAAGGTCCCTTATCGCGAGACCATCCGCGGCAAAGCTGACGCCGAAGGCAAACACAAAAAACAAACCGGGGGCCACGGCCAGTTTGGCCTTTGCCGCATTAAGATGGAGCCGCTGCCGCGGGGCAAGGGCATTGAATTCGTGGACGATGTTTTCGGCGGCGCCATTCCCAAAAACTGGATTCCATCCGTCGAAAAAGGCGTTCGCGATTCCGCTGAGCGTGGGTTTCTTGCGGGTTTTCCTGTCACCGATATTCGCGTGAGCCTCTACGACGGCAAATATCACGACGTGGACTCCAGCGACATGGCCTTCAAGATTGCGGGCTCGCTCGCATTCAAGGAAGCCATGAAGCAGGCGCGCCCCGTCCTGCTCGAACCGATTATGCATGTCGAGGTCTACGCGCCGGATCAGTATTCAGGCGATTTGATGGGCCATCTCAGCGGGCGTCGCGGAAAAATCAGTGGCAGCGAACTGCGAGGCGGAAGCGTCGTGGTCAAAGCCCTGGTTCCCTTCTCGGAAATGCTGAGTTATGCGAACGAGTTAATTTCAATGACGCAAGGACGCGGAAGCTACTCCATGGAATTTTCGCATTACGATTATGTACCGGCAGAAATTGCGGAAAAAGTAATCGCCGCGCACAAACCGCATCACGCGGGCGAAGAAGAAAGCCAAGCTGCGTCAGCCTGAGACCGATATTTCAAAGCGACTGCAGTGATTACTTCCCCGCTTCAGGCGCCGCTTGACCTGTCTGCGGGCTCTTGGCTTGCGCGTTGGCGCCCTGCGTCTTGGGGCCCTCACCCTTCTTGTACTGACCGTTTTGGCCCACCGTGCGGGCCGGGCACCCCACGCCGAAACACGGACCCGTGGGTCGAAGATAGTAGCAACCCGTAAGTGACAGCATGGACGCGAGTAAGATCATCCCGCCCGCAAAAATCAGCATCCTTGCAACCTTCTTCTTCATAAGTGCCCTCTTTGAGAGGCTCGCAATAGTCAACGAATCGCCTGGGACTCCATGCTCATATCTTGGCACAAATCCGGGAAGGCGTTCATGTTTCGGTGCGCATATGGCGCGAATCCGTTAGCGAACGAAAAGTGAACCCATCACCGCGGGAAAAACTTCAGCGGCTCCCCGCTGCCAGGCAGATAAAAACCATAGTCTTCAGTTTTCAGCTTCACGAAAAACGCAGAAAGAAAAAGCTGGCGCGTCGCGCGTGCTCATCGCCCGGCGTGAACCAAATTGGCGCTTGCGATTTCCTCACAAACTGCGCAATCCTGCTGCGGCATGAAAAAATCAAAAAAGAACGTCAAACGCGCCGGCGATGCCACCTTGGCCATCCACGCGGGCCAGGAAAAATTCCGGATCGGCGCGTCCGTGGGCGTGGAGATCGCGCGGACCGCGAATTTCACATTTGCAAACACGGAAGAAATGAAGCGCTGGGCGCAGGGGAAAAGCTCGGCTTATATTTACACGCGATACGGAAACCCCACGCTTACTATCGCCGAGAAGAAGCTCGCAGCGCTGGAAGGCGCGGAAGCAGCTGTGGTCACTGCGTCAGGCATGGCCGCCATTTCGAGCGCTCTTCTTTCTGTGCTGAAGGCCGGTGATGAAGTAATCGCCACGAGGCAGGTCTATGGCGGCACCTATCGGCTGATGCGCGATGTTTTTCCGCGAATGGCCATCGTGGTCCGGCACGTGGAGTCAGACCTCGCAGGAATCGAACGCTTGATAAGCCCGCGCACGAAGGCTCTTTATATCGAAACTCCAACGAATCCTACGCTGCGCCTAGTGGACCTGAAAAAAGCGATTGCCTTCGCGAAAGAGTGGGATTTGATCTCGCTGATCGACAACACCTTCGCCAGCCCGGTGCTCCAAAAGCCCATCGAGATGGGCTTCGATATCGTGCTGCACAGCGCAACAAAGTATCTCGCCGGCCACTCGGACGTCATCGCGGGCGCCGCGGCCGGCAGCCACGCCCGGATGGAGAAGGTTCGCGACATGATCATATATCTCGGGGGCTCGATGGATCCCGAGGCGGCTTTCCTGCTGATCCGCGGGATGAAAACTCTCGAACTGCGCGTGCTTCGACAATGCGCGACCGCCATGATCGTCGCGCGATATCTGGCCAAGCATCCAAAGGTCGCGCGCATCCACTATCCGGGCTTGCCGTCGCATCCGGACCATCAGTTAGCGAAGCGGCAAATGCGCGGCTTCGGTGCGATGCTGGCGTTCGATCTGAAAGGCGGCCTATCCGCAGCGCGCCGTTTCTGCGACCGCACGCGAATCTTCCTGCTGGCGGCGAGTCTGGGCGCGGCCGAGTCGCTCGTAGTCCTGCCAATTTATAGCTCCCACTACAATATGTCGCTCGCGGAATTGCGCGGCGCGGGAGTCGAGCCCGGTACTGTCCGTGTTTCCGTCGGCCTCGAGGATCCAGAAGACCTCCTTGAAGATTTGCGTCAAGCCCTGGCGTAACAACGCAGAATTCGTGCGGTGCCCCGCTTAGAGCGCTCTTCGGAAAAAGGTTGCTGTGATTGGCGGGCTACATCGGGTAACTGAATGGCTAAAAAACATCACTACAGCGTNNACGAAATATCTGCCGGGACGGAGAAGCCACTGATACCAGGCTCTTCCGACCCCGCATTTCGAGGTGATGCGTCGCGTTGGAATCCCGAGGAATTGCTGGTCGCTTCATTATCCGCGTGCCACAAGCTTTGGTATCTTCATCTTTGCTCCGAAGCGGGAATTGCTGTCGCGTCTTACATCGACAATGCTGAAGGCGTGATGGAGGAGACCACGGATGGGTCGGGGCGCTTCGAGCGCGTCTTACTGCGTCCGCAGGTAAAGGTCATGCCTGGTTCCGATATCGCAAAGGCGCGCGCATTGCATCACGCCGCTCACGCGAAATGCTTCATAGCAAACTCCGTCAATTTTCCCGTTCAACTGGAGCCGGAAATAAGCTCTGTCTAACCCCGCTGGCAATCCAACTCCCACAGTTTCCGTCATACCGGCTGCTCGATTGCGTATGTCCGGGTTGCTTCCTGCTCTGGCCATTCCAAAATGAGCGAGGCTGGGTGTACACTCTGGCGTTCCCTACGTTCCCCGGTACTCGATGTCCTGATTGTCAACGACTGGTACGGCATGTCCATTGACCCGGGCGTTGTTACTTCGTAAGCTTTTCTGGCGTCTTCACGGAGCGTTATACCCGGCTGGGTCTGCCGTGACACGAAGTCTGGGCCGGAAGCCTGTATCCAAGGAAGAGTCCCTTTTGGCGGCGCTTGGCAGGTTGATGGCGAGGTGGCCGAGGAGATGGTGAGCGGTATGCACAGGAAGGCTACAGTCTGGGCTCTGTTAGCCGCCGCGACGATTTTTCTCGCCGGTTGCGAAGAGACCGTGTCGTCCAAACAGGCCAAAGTGCACCCGCCGGCGGCAACGCCAGCTCCGGTCCCTGCCTTTGTCCGCGAGGCCCTACCCTTCCCGGAACATCCGGTTTACCTGGTATCGCTCCAGACTGATCCAAGGCCGGCGATAGACATCCTGGTGGCCAAGGTTCAGGCGAGCTTCGATGACGGGCAGAAGAAGTATAAGGCTGGTGACTTTGACAAGGCCCGCGTGGACTTCGATCGCGCTATGGATCTCGTCCTTCAAAGCGGATTTCAGCCTGATTCCGACCAGCGCCTTTCCGATTTGATCGATCAGCTCGGCGAAACGCTGCATTCCTACGAATTGAACGCTGAGCAAAATGCAGAAGAAGATGAAGAACCCGCGGGCCTTCCCGCTCCCATCGATGCGCTCTCGGACATGACGTTGCCGAAGGGCGATCCCCGCTTGGCAGCCAAGGTGGAGCAGGAATTGATCAGCGTGCCGCACGATCTTCCGCTCACAGTAAATGATTCGGTTCTGCAATACCTCAACTTCTTCACAACCACGAAGGGCCGGGCGGTCATGGAGCATGGCTTGGGGCGAGCAGGCCGATATAACGATATGATCCGGAGAGTATTGCGACAGGAAGGAGTGCCGCAGGACTTGATTTACCTGGCGCAGGCCGAATCGGCTTTCCAGCCGTCCGCCGTTTCAAGGGCGGGTGCGCGCGGGTTGTGGCAATTTATGCCCTTTCGCGGCGAAGAATACGATCTCGACCGAAACTACTGGGTTGACGAGCGCAGCGATCCGGAAAAAGCCACGCGCGCCGCGGCGCGTCACATGCGCGACTTATACGAAATGTTCGGCGACTGGTACTTGGTAATGGCGGCATACAATTCAGGACCGATGAATGTGGTGAAAGCCATCGAGCGAACCGGCTACGCTGATTTCTGGGATTTGCAGAGGCTCCACGCCCTTCCCAAGCAAACGCAGAATTACGTGCCCATCATCATCGCCATGGCTCTGGTAGCGAAGGACCCGGGGCTCTACGGAGTGCAGGTAGCTCCGGAGAAGCCGGCGCAAATTGACACGATCAAGCCCGGCCATCCCATCGATCTCCATCTCGTGGCGGATGCTTCCGGCGCTGACCTGGACGATTTACGGGCGCTGAATCCGGAACTGCTACGCGGCGTGACCCCCAACGACCCGAAATTTGAATTAAATGTGCCCGCGGGCACGGCCGAAAAATTCGAAGCCAATATCCAGCAGGTTCCCGAAGATAAATGGACGAGTTGGCGGCTGCATAGCGTGGAAGATGGAGAATCATTGTCCGACGTCGCGCGGCATTACCGGGTGACCTTGGCGGCGATCGAAAACGCCAACCATCTGGAGCCTCACGCGATCCTGCCGGCAGGTTTTCTGGTGAATGTGCCTACCGCGCCGCCGGTGATACATCTGGTGCACTATAAAGTGCAGCGCGGCGATTCGCTCGAGGGGATTGCGGGGCGCTTTGACGTGACTGTTTCGCAATTAAAGAAGTGGAATAATATTCGAGGAGCGAGCGTTCCGCGTGGCTCGCGATTGCGTATTTACGCCAGCGGTCCCCCCGACGACGCGGCGCCCCATGCCAAGCCGAAGTCGGCTCAGAGCGGCGGCGCGGCGGTGGAAAACGTGGCAAGTCAAAGCTCTGGAAAACCAGAGTCGGTCGAGCACCGCGTCAAGCGCGGAGAAACGCTCTACTCGATTGCGCGCGAGTACGGTACTACTGTGGCATCTTTGCGCCAATCAAACCCATTCCTCTCTGGCCGAAGTCTGGTTGCCGGGGATGTCCTCAAGGTTAACCGCTAACTCACTGGAGCCTTCCATTTTTGTATCTCTATTTTTTTGTTATAGTTGGGTAGCTGTGTAACAATTTGTTACATCGCCAATGCATTTGAATCTAAAGGCTATTTTTTGTTAATCATCTTTTCAAGCCCTTGCGGCTTGACAAAGTTCCGACTCTGCGTTTATAAGCGGCGAGGGACTAATAATCGGTCCGGTACCAGAGACTCAGGGAGGGTCGCATGTTTCAAGGCAAACTGCATGATGAGGAAGATGACGAGCTGCCCCGCTATGAAGAAGAGGAAGGCGAGGAAGGGGGCGAACAGCCCCACGAAGGCACGCTAGAAATTGAGGAGGTCGTTATCGAAGAAGACGACGAGGCTCCCGTGATCTCTTCTCCTCACAAGGCCGCACCGGCTGCGAAGGCCAAGCGACCGAAGAAGAAGGCTAAGGCTGCCCCAAAAAAGAAAGCGAAAGCAAAATCCAAAACCAAATCCAAGGCCAAAAAGGCTTCCAAGAAAAAGGGTAGCAAGCGTAAGAAGCGTTAGTTAGGTCCCCATAACAGCACCGAGATTGTCGCCGGACTGGAGCGGCCGTTCGTGCCGCTCCGCGAAGCTTCGCTTTTCGACCGCAGTTTCCCATTAAGGAATGAAGGTGCCCGTCTGGGTGTCTTCGAGAGGAGCCCTTCCTTANNGAAATGTTTTTCTTGCCGTGGACCTCTTCGGGCCGATAGCATACGCGCTTCATGCCCCTGGTGCTCGAGCAAGTTCGGAGAATGCGCGGCGGAGCACAGTCGCATCTGATGAGATGCGAATCCAAAGCCGCGCCGGGCGAAGAGTCCTATTACGTTGTGAAATTCCAGAATAATCCTCAGGGTACAAGGATTCTGGCGAACGAATTGCTTGGTACAAGACTGGCAGCACGGATGGGACTGCCGGTTCCGCCGGCAAGTGTAGTGGAGGTGCGCGAAGAACTGATCGCGCATACCGACGACTTGGTGATTGAAATGGGGCGCGGGCGCGCGCCCTGTAAGGCGGGCTTGCAGTTCGGGTCTCGCTATCCTGGATCACCGGCGGAAGTCGCGGTTTACGACTTTCTTCCTGACGATCGGCTTCGTGAGGTCGTGAATCTTACCGATTTTTGCGGCATGCTCGTCTTCGACAAGTGGACCTGCAACACGAACGGCCGCCAGGCTATCTTTCACCGCCCAAAGGATGAAACGCGTTACCGGGCTCAAATGATCGATCAAGGGTTCTGTTTCAATGCGGGTGAATGGAATTTCCCGGACGCTCCGCTCAGAGGACTTTACTCGCGTCATCGTGTTTATGAATCGGTGCGTGGCCTCGAATCGTTCGAGCCCTGGCTCGGACGAGTGGAATTGAAAATCACGGAGGCCGTGCTCGACGAAATTCAAAAGGAAATACCTGGTGAATGGTACGGCTTCGATTTCGAGGCGCTCGAAAAAATGCTCGAACATTTGTTGCGGCGGCGTAAGCTTGTCCGCGAACTGCTGATAGCGGCCTGGAAATCGTCGATGCAGCCCTTTCCGAACTGGAAATGATTTCTTGAATGAACGCTTTATGGAGTCAGCCATGCCCGAAGACCGAAAAACGCTGCGCTATCGAGTGTTGCGCTATGCACCGAACCTGATCCGCGACGAGTGGGTGAACATCGGCATCCTGCTGGAGGAATTCCAGGAGCTTGAAGCGGTGGGAGGATCGCTTCGCGCCATCAAGGTCATCGAGGAGGACCGCGAATTCGCGCGTGTGCGCAAACTTCATCCCAGCGCCGATGTGGAATTGCTTCACGGGCTCGCTTCGGAATTCGAGACCCTGCGCTCCATGACCGGCGAGGATATGCGCAAGTATTTTACGAGACTCGAAAGCACCCTCTCCAACACACTGCAGCTCAGCCCTCAAAAGGCCGTTCTCGCGGAAGACTTCAATACCGAGTTGGCCCGTCTCTACGATACCCANNCCGGCAGTCCGTATCGATGAATATACCCACTCGGGCGATCCGTTTAAATTTGACTACGGCTATAGGAATGGCGTCCGCGGGTACATTCAGTCCGTGGTTCTCAACCGCGATGCGGCGCAGGCCAAGGTTCTGGCTTACACCGTTGAAAGCATAAGAAAACGGGTGCCGTCGTGCGAGTTCACCGCGGTAACCGAAGCCGCTCCCGTGCCCGGAAATTTGCAGCAGCTTTTCATCAGCAAACTTTTCGAAGACCAGAACATCCGAATTGTTCCGATGAATCGCGTGGAGATGTTCGCCGAAGAATTAAGATTGAAGCTGCAATAACACGGGGAGTCTGCGGATCGATCCAGCTACCGCAAGACTAATCCTCTACTTTTCCCCACTCCGGCAGTTCGCGACGCCCAATCAAAGCTTCCGCGGCCCAGCGCCCCAGATAGGACGAAAGCGCGACGCCATGCCCAGCGAAAGCGCCAATCACAATCGCATTTTTCTTTTTTATGGCTCGAGGATGCCGGGTGAAAACAGGTTTCCAGGAATCGCGGAACATGATCGGGCCACCCCAGCGATGTGTGAAACGCACGGACGCCAGCGCTGGGTGCAAGCCACGCACACGCTCCTCAAGCGCCGCGAATATTCGCGAAGGCTCGGCGGCCGAGATATCCACGCCATCAAGATCATCCGAATCCGGCGATTGCACCAGACCCGCGCCAAAAACGATGGAATTGTCTCTGAGCACACGCCCCCAGAGATAAGGCAGGTCTGTGGTGTAAAAGGGTTTTCGTTGCGCCAGGCCGATTTTCTCAAGCTGCTCTTCGCCGACCGGCTCGGTGGCAACCGCGAGCGTCAATCTCGGATGACTACCGCGTTGCAAGCCGGATAAGCCAAGCGAAAGAGCATTCGTCGCAATAATAATTTGACGAGCGGATATTTTTTTCCGGCCCGGCGCGCCCGCGGCCAGCTCGATTTCCGGAA
>PLZZ01000067.1 GCA_003153585.1 Acidobacteriota bacterium
GCAGCAGCCGTGTTTTTGTCACTACAGCAGCGGCGGGAAAGGAGATTGGCATGAGCGGATTTAACAATCAGTTGCGGGTGATCCCGCGGATTGCATGGATTCTTGGAGTGGTTGCTTATCTCTGTCTTAGCATCCTTCTGTTCACGGTTGCATTGCCGGGTGATCGGCACATGCGCGAATGGAATCCAATAGGGCAAATCCTGTTTGCCTTTGGCATCCCTCTTTTCATGATCGTATTTGTGTTGCTCGTGGGCTATGTCTACGGCGACTCGAAGCGCCGCGGTATGCCGTATGTGATGTGGACGCTACTGGCGCTTTTCATTCCCGATGGCATCGGCATCATTCTCTATTTTATTTTGCGCAAGCCCATGCCGAAGCCGTGCCCGAGCTGCTCGCAGGATGTTCCGTCAGGCTTTGTTTTCTGTCCATATTGCGGCACTTCACTGCAACCCACATGCCCCAGTTGCGGCCATGCCGTAGAGCGCGGCTGGGCGAACTGCCCGCATTGCGGGACAAAATTGCCGTCGCAGCCTGGTCGTGCGGCTCAAGCCGGCGCCAATCGGCCTTGAAAATTGCGGTGTCTGCGCCAGTCGGTGGAAGCATTTTCCTTNNCGTGCAAGTAACCTGGGTGGAAGGGCGCACGCCGGAGCAGAAACGCAAACTGGCAGAGCGCATTACACAAGTGCTTATAGAGGACGGCAAAGCCAAGCGCGAAAATATTCAGGTGACGTTCGTCGATTTGCCGGCAACAGATTACGCCGAAGCGGGCGTGACCGTTGCCGACCAAAAGCGCACACCCTAGCTCAACCTTATTCGCCTTCTACGTGGCGCCGATAAAGCGCGCGAAACTAAATCAGGCCGCCGGACGCATCTCGCGCTGCACCAGCACCGCGTCAATGAAGTAACCAATCCCAATCGAGACAGGAATGATGCCGAATACGGCTGCCTGCATGGCTTCCGTTTCAAATCTCGACAACCACATAAACGTCAGCGTATAGCCCAATCCGCCGGCGATAAGCAAAATTGCTGCTTTCCGCGAACGCGCATGCGGCGGCAATTCTTCCGCGATGGGAACTGAAACTCCCTTGGCAATGGCTGCCAAGCGCTCTTCCGTTCGCAGCTTTCGAACGCGGTACCAGGCGTAAATAGCAGCCAGCGGAACCGCAAATGCAAGTACTACTGCAGCGAATCCGATTGGGTCCATGTGAAGTCTCCTCTGTTTTGTCAGCTTCTTGAACTTCAAACAAAGGTACGCAGGCGCGCCTTCAGATGTTCCCTCAATGTCTCGATGCCAGACGTGATTTTCCTGCGATGCGCGGAACGGCCATGCGAAGGTTTTGAGAAGACGCGAGTTATTTTGACGCNNGTGTATCCCTGCCGGCTCCTGTTCTGCATGGCAAGCGCGCCGCTCGAGGTCAGATCATCCAGCGAGGCAAATCCTCCATGCTCGGCCTGGTAACCGCGCTCGGCCTGGGCCAGAGCGATAAGATCGTTTTTCACGCCAACGATGTTGATGGTTTGAGCAGGCGTTCCGGCGCCATCGGATCGGGCTTTCGAAAAGTAAAAGCTGTAAGCCAGCAGCGCAATCAACGCCACCACCAGAATTCCAAGCATGCCTTTCATGCGCACCTCGCCCTTTGATTTTAAGGCATGGATGCACTCTGCGGCGTTCTGCGGCGGGGCGCTCGTTCCATCCGAGCAATGAAGCTGAGGTACTGGCGCTGTACCAAGGGTTCGCGCTGGTACAGCCCACCGCTCCTAGTAGTGTTACGCTTATTTCACGGTCAAAATCACTTTGCCGATATTTTTCCGCTCCTGAATATATCTGTGCGCCGCAGCGGCCTCCGCCAGCGGAAAGGACTTCCCGATGACCGGCTTGATCTTGCCCGTAGCGTACATGCGAAAAATCTCATCGAGTTCGCCGCGCAGCAGCGCGCCGCGGGATTGCAAGCGCCCGAGATTCACGCCGATCACGGAAATATTACCGCTCATCAGCTTCATGGGATGAAACCGGGGAATCTGGGCCAGCGTTTTGAGTCCTCGAGTCAAACTCCGCTTTCCGTCAGGCCCCGCGGCGGCGGAAAGGCCGTAAACCACCAGCCGGCCGGTGGGGCCAAGGCATTTGTAACTTCGCGAAAAACACTTTCCGCCGATCGGGTCCATCACCATCTCGATTCCGTCCGGCGCGAACTTGCGCACCACCTCGACGAAATCGTTTTTCTCATAATCAATCGCATGATCTACGCCGATCTTGCGCAGATATTCCTGCTTTGTGGGCCCCGCCGTGCCGAAAATCACCAGGCCACGGGCTCGTGCAAGTTGCACGGCGGCGATCCCCACGCCACCAGCCGCCCCGTGGACCAGTATCCTGTCTCCCGGCTGCAGGTTTCCCATCGTAAACATCGAGTGATATGCGGTGAGGTAATTTACAGGGATCGCGGCGGCATCGTCGAAGGACATGCCCGCGGGCAAGCGATACACTTGGCGCCCAGGAACGGCCACCCATGCGGCATAGGCGTTGAATTGCGTGAGCGCAGCTACTGCTTCGCCGACTCTCAACGGCTCGCCTTCCGCCGGCTTTCCGCCACTATCTGCAATTTTCTCGATTACACCCGCAATTTCGAGCCCCGGAACGAAGGGCGGCTTGGGCGTTCCGGGGTAAATTCCCATGCGCTGCAGCAGGTCCGCGAAGTTTACGCCGATGGCTTTCACGCGAATCAGCGCTTCTCCCGGCTTGAGCTGCGGGTCGGGGAGTTCGCGCGCTTCAAAAACTTCCGGGGCACCATACTTCCTTACGACCATGGCGCGCATCTAAGTCTCCTTGTGCCGCTTCCGCGCTGGGACTCTGCTCTTTCCCCGGCTTTTCATTTTGGATTCGAGGCGTCCTATCTTAAACTGTAAGGCTTTGTGCAACCATGAAAACTAAACCTATGATAAGAACCCTCGGTGTTAGTACCGTTATCCTAATAACAGCCTGGGCCTGTGTGGCCGGCGACCGTCCGCCGCAGACGGCGACCCCTCCCGTCCTAACCGCGATGCAGGAAGAGCTTGACCGTTCGATGGCTGGTATTTCGAAAGCTGAACCCCCCGACTATTTCATCAGCTATACCGTCGCGGACCGCCAGTATTCGGAAGTGTCTGGCTCGAACGGCGCTCTGCTATCGAGCGGGGACAGTCGTGCGCGCTGGCTGGAAGTGCAAACCCGGGTGGGAACCTACCAACTTGACGACACGCACAAACTGGGCGACCGCCAGCCGAGTTGGACCAGCCCCGGAACTACCATGGCTCTCGACAGCGATATTCCTGTACTGCGCCGCGAAATCTGGCGTGAGACCTCCCGGCAGTACCGCGCCGCCACGGAAGCGCTGATCAAGGTCCAGACCAGCCAGCAAGTCCAGGTACAAACCGCGGAGGGAAATGCGCCGGATTTTTCGCGCGAGAAGGCCCACGTCTCGATTGGCCCGCGCGTGGATATTACCGTTGACCGCAAACCCTGGGAAGAGCGCGTGCGAAAATACACCGCTGCGTTCAGCAATTCGCCCGCGGTGCTGAATTCCATCGCCACTTTTACCGCCCTGGGCACGAATCAATATCAAGTGAATACGGAAGGCACCAAGCTCGCATTCGGCCAAGTGCATTACCGGCTTGAACTCTACGTTCAAAGCAAAGCCCCCGATGGCATGGACATCAACCGTTACGCCAATTTCGATTGGCTCACTCCCAAAGACGCGCCGACGGACAAAGTGGTTTTCGACCGCATCCAGACCATGATTGCGGAGACGGAAGCCTTGGACAACGCGCCGCTGGTTGATCCCTACGCCGGTCCCGCGCTATTGACCGGCCGCGCCGCCGCCGTTTTCTTTCACGAAGTCTTTGGCCATCGCGCAGAGGGGTTCCGCCAGAAGGACATTAACGAAGGCCAAACTTTTACCAGCAAAGTCGGCGAGCAGATTTTGCCGGAATTTATTTCCATCAAGGACGATCCCACGGAAGCATCGTTCCGCGGCCAAATGTTGCTCGGCAATTATGCCTTTGACGACGAAGGTGTCCCGGGCGAAAACGTTTCGCTGGTGGATCACGGCGTGCTGAAAACTTTCCTGATGTCGCGCTCGCCGCTGGTAACCATTCCGGAGTCGAACGGTCACGGCCGTCGTCAGCTTGGATTTGTACCCGTCGCGCGCCAAGGAAATTTGATCGTCTCAAGTTCGCGAACCATGACCGACGCCCAGTTGCGCCAAAAGCTGATCGAGCTGGTTAAAGCGCAAGGCAAGCCGTTCGGCCTCCTGATTGACGACATCGCTGGCGGCTTTACCTTCACCGGACGAGCTCAGCCGCAGGCGTTTCAAGTGCTCCCGCTCGTGGTTTACAAAGTTTTCCCCGATGGCCGCCCGGATCAGCTCGTTCGCGGCGTGGACATCGTCGGCACGCCGCTCGTTTCACTCACCAAAATCGTGGCTACCGGCGACACGCCTGATATTTTCAACGGCTACTGCGGCGCTGAATCCGGTTCCGTCCCGGTTTCCGCCGTGGCGCCCGCGATTTTGATTTCAGAAATGGAAGTACAGAAAAAAGAAACTTCCACGGACAAGCCGCCCATCCTTCCGCCCCCGGCGCACGATCCCGAGGGGCATTATCCGGGCCAAAATAACACCGCGGAAAATAATTCGCCTACAAAGGGACAACAGCCGTGAAGAAATTTTCTGTGATTGCTTGGATTGCGGCGTTTGCAATTCCACTGTCTGCAGGCGTGCCCGCCCACGCCACGCACACTGCATCTCCGGCCGCCGCTCGTGTGCAAGCCGCCGTGCCATCCACCGAAACCGACCAGACGCTTCACGCCATGCATGACGAAATGGAGCGTGCGCGCACCCGTCTGCAACTTCCGGGCGTGGAAAAGCCTTTTTACTTCGAATATCGCCTGATGGACGTGGATGTGCGCGCGGTTACCGCGTCGTTCGGCTCGCTGATCAATAGTTCCACCACGCGCAACCGCTTTATGAGTGTCGACGTTCGCGTCGGCGACTATCACCTGGACAGCTCGAATTTCATCAGCGAAGACGGATTTCAGGGCTTTCTCGGCTCCACCGGCCAGGTGGGGATCGACCACGACTACAATTCGCTTCGCCAGGATCTCTGGCTCGCCACCGACCAGGCCTACAAGCAAGCCGTCACGCAGATGTCGCTCAAGCAAGCCTTTCTGCGCAGCTTAACCAAGCCGCCCGAGATCGATGACTTTTGGCAGGCGCCTCCCACGCAGCAAATCGATCCGCGCGTGAACCCTGATTGGACCTCGCGCAACTGGGAAGAGGAAGCGCGCAAAGCCTCTGAAGTTCTCAAGAACTTCCCTCAGCTCAACGGTACGCGCGTGAATTACTACATGGTGTATGTCACCTACTATCTGATGAACAGCGAAGGCACTACGCTGCGAACGTCGCGTAGCCTCGCCGCCATCGAAGCGGCCATCGACACGCAAGCTGATGACGGCATGCCGTTGCACAATTTTTATTCGCTCTATCTCGCGCGCCCCGCGGATCTTCCGGACCCCGAAACCGTGGCTAAATCCCTGGCGCAAACCGGAACCGACCTCATAATGTTGCGAGCGAGCCCGCTCGTTCCGGATTACACCGGCCCCGTGCTTTTCGACGCGCCCGCCGCCGGCTCCGTTCTCGCCCAGGTGCTTTCCCCGTCGCTCTCCGGCGCGCGTCCGCCGCTTTCCATGGGCTCCTCCTTCGATGCAGTCATGGAACGCTTCGGCGGCCGCAGCGAATGGACGGGCCGCGTCGGAACGCGAGTGCTCCCCGCGAATGTGACTCTCGTTGACGATCCCACGCTGAAGGAATTTCAGGGAAAACCGCTGCTCGGAAATTACGCCGTGGATGATGAAGGTGTCATCGCCCAGCGTGTCACCCTCGTAGACAACGGAACTCTCAGAGACTTGCTCATGTCGCGCCGGCCCGGCCCCGACTTCCAGAAATCCAATGGCCATGCCCGCTCTGCAAATCTTTCCGATACTGTTCCACTCGCCAGCAATCTTTTTTTCCAAGCGAGCGGTTCGCTCGACGCAGCCGGCCTGAAAAAGAAATTCCTCGATGCGTGCCACGACGACGGCCACGAATGGTGCCTGGAAGTGAAGCGCATGGATAATCCCGCGCTCTCTTCAATCCGTCAGGAAGATTTCAACGACTTCATCGGTTCCATCGCCGGCGGGCTTTCCAGCGGCGAGCGCATGCCGCTGGTGGTGTACCGCGTGTATGTTGCGGACGGCCGAGAGGAAATGGTTCGTGGCGGGCACATCGAAGGATTAACGCTGCGTTCTCTGCGAAACATTCTCGGCATCGGCAGCGACAGCGACGTGAGCACCTACATGCAAAATCCCGCAGGCGGTTTCGCTGGTACCGCGTTGGGCGCCTTCGGTTCGGCCCAGGGTGGCATTCCCAGCACAATCACCGCGCCTTCGCTGCTGCTCGATGAAATCGAGATCCGCGGCTTTCACGGCGAACCCCGCCGCCTGCCGCTGGTCCCCGCCCCCGCGCTGAAATAGCCCGGATCGTTTACTTCGCGGGTTTAATGTTTTGATTCACGCGAAACAGGTTCGCCGGGTCGTAGCGCTTCTTGATCTTCGCAAGACGATCGTAGTTCTTGCCGTACGTCGCCCGAATACGGTCTTCGCCCTCATCCATCATGAAGTTGACGTACGCGCCGCCGGCTGAGTATGGATGAAGCGCGCTCCAATATTCCTTCGCCCAAGTGGAGATTTTTTCCTTGTGCCCGGGGTCTGGATCGACTCCTACCATCACCTGGACCCACGTCGCGTCGCGGTAAGACCACGGCGTCGCGCCGTTCTTCACCCGGCTCGCCGCGCCATTGATCGGGTAGAGATGCATGGTTGACTGCAGCGTTGGCAACTTCGCGGCGTACTTCAGATGCTGCGCGATGGCTTCGTCAGTGAGTGTGCGCACGAAATCGGCCTTCCAATACCATTGCATGCCCG
>PLZZ01000214.1:0-2814 GCA_003153585.1 Acidobacteriota bacterium
TCTCTAGACTTGCGAATACCGATCGAGCGGCAATCCAATGTCCGGAACGAGCGAGTTTTTGCAGTTCTTCCGAAGCGAGAGATATGACGGGAGCGCCGAGGCTCGCGGCGGACCCTTGCAGAGAATGGGCAGAACGCTCCAGAGCAATACCGTCGGACGTTCCAAGAGCTTGACGAATTTGTACCATTAGTTTCGGACATTCTTCGATGAAGAGTCTTGCCAGTTCTTCAAGAGTTTCTTGGTCCCCGACTCGAATGAGGGCTTCGGCCAAATCCAGAATCGGGGAAGAAGAGGGCCGGGGCAGCTCCGCTACCGGCACAAAGGAAGAGCTCAGTCCAATATTTACAGTCTTCATGCGTCCGAGGGCGGCAAATAATTCGGCCGCGCGGATCGGCTTAGTCAGGTATTCATCCGCGCCGGCGGCCAGACATCTCTCGCGATCGCCTTTCATGGCGTGCGCGGTTAGCGCAATGATCGGCAAGTGCAGGCCGGAAATTTGCTCCTTGGCTCGTACCGCTCGAATGGCTTGCAGTCCGTCCATGACCGGCATCTGTACGTCCATTAGCACCAGGTCGGGTCTTTCGCGCTCGATAGCCTTAAGCGCTTCCTGGCCGTTTTCGACAACACTTACCGTGTTGCCGTGTTTTTCAAGCAGCTTCCTGGCGAGAAGCCGATTAACAGCATTGTCCTCGGCAAGCAAGATTTTCAATGCGAGTCTTTTTTCGTCAACCGGCAGCTGGGCAACGATTTCTTTGGCGCGTTTCGGTTTTACTTTTGTGAGCTCGTCCAAAAGCGCATCGAAAAGCTCGGAGGGTTGCACAGGTTTCATTAGACAGGTTGCAATCGCGAGATCGCGCTGGCGGCCGCGGTCGCCAGGCTGCGAACCGGAACTGAGCATTAGGATGGGAATGTGAGTTGAGCCGGAATTTTTTCGCATTGCTTCGACGAGGCCGAACCCATCCATCTGCGGCATGTGGAGATCGGTGATTACGAGATCAAATGGTTGGTTGGCAGCCCGAGTGCGCTCCAAGGCCGCGAGGGCTGCTCGCGCTCCGTCGACTGCCTCCGCACGAAGTCCCCATTGCGTGAGCATTTCGAGCAGAATGATTCGATTGGTCTTATTGTCATCGACTACAAGAACGCTGGATTCATGAAGTACTTCGGGGTCGGGAACTTTGGGCTCTCGATTCTTGTCTTCCGAGATTCCGAAATGGATTGTGAAATGGAAAGTACTGCCGCGGCCCAATTCGCTGTCAACCCAGATCTTCCCTCCCATCATTTCCACCAGACGCGCGACAATCCCAAGCCCGAGCCCGGTTCCCCCGTAGAGCCTTGTGGTGGAACCGTCTGCTTGAGTGAAGGGAGCGAAAATTTCGGATTGCTTGTGTTTCGCGATTCCAATGCCGGTGTCACGCACCGAGAAATGCAACTCTACTTCTTTAGGCAAATCCCGGAGTTTTTCAACCAGCAGGAGGATTTCTCCATGTTCCGTGAACTTCAGAGCGTTACCAATCAGGTTAACCAAAATCTGGCGTAAACGGCCCAAGTCACCGACCAAATATTCGGGAACTTCTTCCGTAACCTGCCAGGCAAGTTCCAACGACTTTTGGTGGGCGCGAAGGCCGAGAGTCTTTAGCGTTTCTCCCAGACTTTCCCGCAGAGGAAATTGCGTGAGGTCGAGATCGAGTTTGCCCGCTTCGATCTTCGAAAAATCCAGGATGTCGTTCAGCAGTATCAAGAGCGAATCGGCGGAGGTCTTGACCATGCCCAGATATTCACGCTGCTCGGAACTTAGTTCCGTGTCGAGTGTAAGTTCAGTCATGCCCAGGATGCCGTTCATAGGTGTGCGGATTTCATGGCTCATNNACGCATGGCTTCCTCTGCCAATTTGCGCTCGGTTATGTCTTGATAGAGCAGCAAACCGCCCGTGCGTTTTCCTTCGCGCCCGAGCGGGACGGAGTGGGCTTCCACGTCCACGAGGCTTCCGTCGCTGCGGCTCCGTTGAGTTACCACGTGCACGCCGTGCCCTCGCACGAGGCTATTTCTGTGTGACTCCAGCTCCGGGCGAGACTCTGAATTTGTCACCAGATCGGCGAGCGACCGTCCCAGGACGGCTTGCTGGGAATAGAGGAATAAAGCTTCAAAAGCAGGGTTGCACATCTCCACTGCGCCATCGTTGTCGATCGCAGCGATTGCGATCGGCAGATTTACGATCAGGGAATTAAGGAATTGTTTGCGATCCTCGAGTTCCTGTTCGGCTCTTGTCCGATCGGCAACCTCTTTTTGTAGCTCGCGAGTCCGTTCACCCACGCGCATTTCCAATCCGTCGTGAGCATTTTGTAGAACCGCCTCGCGATGTTCGATCTGTTCGAGCATCTCGTTGAATGTATCGACCAGAAATCCGATCTCATCGTTATTTCCTTTTGCAACTCGAAGGGAATAATCTTTTTTGACGGAGACCTCGTGGGCCGTCAGCGCCAGTTGTGCGATCGGTTCCGAGATTACTAGTTGCAGGCGCGCGGCGAGCAGGAATGAAATCACGAGAGACAAGATGAAGACGGCCAATATGATTACAGAGAAGAGCGCAATGCGAGCGTGAAGTTCGCCGAGATCGGACTTCAGATAGATTGATCCAATCACTTCTCCGTCTAGCCGAACTTGACGGAACACGAGCATATAGTCCGAAACGAATAAAGTCTGGTCGGGAAGCGGCGGCGGAGGCGTGAACGATCCTCTTGAACCACCTCGTCTAAATTCCGCAAGGACCGTCCCGTCCGCCCTGTAAACGCAGGCTTCGACGATGTGCGTCTGGAT
>PLZZ01000214.1:2832-22054 GCA_003153585.1 Acidobacteriota bacterium
ACGGCGACGGAAGAAGTGATCATGATGATGGCAGTCAACTTTCCGCGGAGGGAGAAATTGCGCAGGGGATGCATATCAGCTTTTTCCAATGGCGGGAGCGTCACGCACAATTTTTGCCAATGCCAAGAGTTTCGAACTAATCTTCAGACCGGCGCGGTCAGCGGCATCTGGATTGATGAAGAAACGGACTCGGTTTTCCTCCAGCGTGAACTGGATGGCACCTCCCGAAGATGCGAAATCATCGCTTTCACCGATCACTAAGACATACTGGCCACGAATCTTGGCGAGGACTTCGGGCAGCAGATGACTCTCAGAGGCCGCGACGAACAAGATTTGGCAGCCGCTAATGTCCGCAACACGTTTTACGCGTGCGACACTTGCCGGATGCTCCGCAATTACCTTCCCTCGCAACGCATTGTCGAGCGCGCTGCCGAACGGGTCGGTCCCGAGTATGCAGACCAAAAAAGGAGATTGAGGACCGGCGAACGCATTCGTAGGCCAATCCACGAATTTAGCGAAATTGAAAAGAAAGGCGGCCTTTAACTCATACTCGCTTGGCGGCCTCACCTGCGCGGGCAAAGCCGTCGGGAAATTATAGGCAGAGGAAAAAAGAATCATTTGCAAGAAAAAGAAACGCAGAGAGAGCTTGGAATTTCCGCGACGCCCGGCGGCAGCGCCGGATGATAAATGGCTCGGGCTTGTGCGACGCAAGTTCAATTTTTAGGCTCCGCCATCAGAATCGCCACGTGAACTTGGCATAGGCACTGCGTTTGATCAGAGTAGATGTGGCAGCTCCGGTCGACTCGATGAACTCAAGGTGCTCATCCCTTACGAGATTTTGCCCGACCAAGCTGATGGACAATCCTTCCCGGTAATGCCAGGTGAGCCCTGTGTCGACCCTGGTGTAAGAGGGAATCTTTGGATCGTTGAGACTACCCACGAAATACGCCGAGGTATCCCACGCCAGGTTGTGAGGAAAAATAAAGTGTGATCGAAGCTGAGCTGAATTTACAGGGCTGCTTCCCTCCGCAGCGGACACCGAAGTGGTGTCCTGGCTCGACGGATCTAAGTGCATATGAATTTGTTCCAAGGCATATCCCGGGCTGAGCGTCCACCGATCGGTTACCTTCCAGTTCGCGGCGATCTCCAGTCCTTGAGATTCCCCGTGCATCAGATTTTCGAGAATCGAAGGTATGAATAAATGAGGGGGAGCCGGCGTCGTTTCGAAAACGGGTGGGGCTGGCTCAACTGTTCCCTGATGGGTATAGCCTCCGTAAAAAGCCGCCACATCGATCGATAGACGTTTCAGTGCGGTGATTCGGGTGCCGGCTTCATAAGCGGTCAAATCTTCGTTCTTAAAATGAGGATTACCTACCAACCCGATCAGGACTGGCGTGCCATCAGGTCCCACGAATCCTCCGAAGTTTAAACGTTCGGCAGTATCCAAACTGGCAGGAGTGCGAGCAGCTCGTGAAATCGCGGCCCAGAACATTTGGTGGCTGTTCGGCTGCCACGTTAAGCGGGCGCTCGGCAGCAATACGAACCCGGTGTAGTAATCATGCTCCAGCTTTGTGCCCAGTGTCAGGTAGAGCCGATCCGGCGAGAGGGCAATTTCATCCTGAATGAATGAACTGCCTATTTGAGTGTTCAGGTCTGCGGGGTTCAAACTTATGCTGAGATCCCCGTGGGTATGCGAAGACGAGTAGCGATAGCCCAATCCCCAAAGAATGCTTTGTCGCTGGCCCCAACTGAAGTGGTGTTGGAAATCTAAATTTAGCGTGTATCGCCCTTCATCGAGAACGTCGGGGCGCTTGAACTCATCATAGGAGATTTGAAGGGAAGTGTCGGACCGGGCAGAGAAAGTATGATTCCAGGCCAGCTGAAGAAAGCCGCCGGACAAATCCACTCCGGGGTCAACCTCTTGAGGACCTGGCGACGTAACGGACTGCAGAGTGAGATTCGGGTTGCCCTCCCGTCCTGCGTACATGCTCCCTTGGATGGTCAGCATATCCTTCGGTGAAAGATTGCTATCCACCCGAAAACCACCGCTAAGAAGGTGCCAGCCATCGCCTCCGTTTTGGCCGTCGAGCCCCGGTAGCTGGGCCTGATTAAAATACTTAGAATAGACTCGATAATCGGTGTCCTTGCCAAGTGTGCCCCCGTATTGCGTCGTCGCAAATCCCTGGTCGAGGGTTCCTCCACCGGCAACAATCAACCCTCCGTGCGTATCGGCGGCCTTTTTGGTGATGATGTTGACCACGCCATTGACGGCGTTTGCCCCCCAAATCGTCCCGCCGGGACCGCGGATCACTTCGATTCTTTCGATATCCTCAAGCGGCATATCCAGCACGTCCCAGAAGACGCCGCCGAAGGTGGGCAGGTATACCGTGCGGCCGTCCACCAGCACCAACAATTCGTTGCTGAATTCACCATTCAGCCCGCGAGCGCTGATGGCCCAGGTGTTGGCGTTGATTTGAGCCACATCCATCCCGGGCACCATTCTCAGAAGATCGGGAATGTTCGTCGCGCCGGAGCGGCTGATATCTTCAGCCGTGATCACGAAAATTGCCGAAGCCGTGCGCGAAAGCGTTTGCTCGCTTTTCGAGACTGACGTCACCTGGACATTCATCAGATCTTCCAGACTCTTTGTCGTCAGGTCTGTTGAAGTCTGTTGCGGCCACGCTGGTAAGGCCAGAAATCCCAGCAGAGCGATCTGCGCGAGAGCACGCGAAGTGATGCACGAGAGAAATTCAATCCTCTCTATCCAAACATTGCACTTCCGCATTCCCCCTTCCTTCTGCCCACGAGGACTGAGCCAACAGAACATCGTTCGGTAGCCATCACTGTGGTGAACGGAACGGGTGGGAAGGGAGCAGACAGGAGGCCAAACTGATGATCGTCAAGTGAGGGCAAGGCGCCTAGAATCAGTGAACTACCCTATTGCGAGAGTTTCATTGCGCGAACATTCACCGTGGAAAATGTTTCAGGAAGGACGGCCAGTGTCGGTATGAAACGATGTTAACACTGTGTTAAAAAACGGCCAGGAATCCGCGTCTGCTTGCTTCCGAGGTATGATTCCCCTATTGTGTGGAGACTCCTTAGAAAGAGAGCTGATGAAACGCGTACTGGTGATCGAAGACGACAAAGACATCGTTGAATTAGTGCGCTACAACCTGGAGAAGGACGGTTACCAGGTAGCGTCCAGTGGGGATGGCTCGACTGGGCTCGCCCAGATTCGAAAAGCCGCGCCTGACCTGCTGATCCTGGACCTGATGTTGCCAAAACTTTCGGGACTTGAGATCTGCAAAGAGGTTCGCAAGGATGTCACGCTGAACCGGCTACCGATTCTGATTCTCACCGCTAAGGGAGAAGAAGCGGACCGCGTAGTTGGCCTGGAACTTGGCGCGGACGATTACGTCACGAAGCCATTCAGTCCGCGCGAGCTTGTTGCGCGAGTGAAGGCGCTCTTGCGACGAGCCGAACCTGGAGCACCCTCCGAGAAACCGCTTGAGATTGGCGCACTGAAAATTGATCCGGCGGCATACCGTGTAACGCGCGCAGGAAAACCAGTGCAGATGAGCACCCTCGAGTTCCGGCTGCTTTATTTTTTGGCGGCGCGTCCCAATCGGGTGTTTACGCGCGACCAGTTACTCGACGCGGTTTGGGGCACGGAACGATTTGTCACGCCGCGCAGCGTGGACGTATATGTGCGGCGACTGCGCGAGAAAATTGAAGTCGATCCGCAGCATCCGGGGTTCATGAAAACCATTCGCGGAGCCGGTTACCTCTTCGAAACCAGCCGTGCGAGCTAGGCTTTTCTGGCGGCTGGGACTGACGTACTTAGTCCTTCTGGCCGGCGTATTGATCGCCGTTGATTCCTATTCTTCCCGCGTCGTTCGAAGCCACTCGATACGCTCTGCAAACGATCAGCTCGTTTCGTTGATGCATCTCGCAGAGGCCCGCCCGCCCGACGTCGGCCATGAGCCGGAGCTGCGTGCATGGACCGACTGGATGGCGAAAAGCGGAGCGCGCGTCACCGTAATCAACGCTTCGGGAGGGGTTTTAGCGGACTCGGCAAATGGCGCAGGCGACCCCGAAAAACCGAGCGACTGGCCCGAGGTGCAACAAGCTCTCGCTAATGGTGTGGGACGGTCGGTAGATAGCGTCCGTGAACTCGTGTGCCGAGCGCAACGTTTTCAGCCAGCTTCTGGTTCGCCTATCGTGATTCGCCTCTCATTGCCGCTGGCGCAAATTGATTTGTCGCTAAAAGAGCTTCGTCAGCGGTTACTGGTCGCTTCGTTAATCATTTTAGTTATCGGAATTGGGGTATCCCTGATTTTCGCGCGCATGTTTGCCGCGCGTGTCGAACATCTGAAAGATTTCTCGCAACGAATCGCTGCTGGAGACTTTCACTCCTGGTTGCCCGTGGGGCCGCGAGATGAACTTTCCGATCTGGGAGACTCGATGAACCAAACGGCCGCGCACCTTGACCGTGAGATGCGCTCGCTAAGCAGCGAACGCAACCGGTCGAGCGCGATCCTTCGAAGCATGGTGGAAGGTGTTGCCGTGGTCGATGCGCAGGAACGGCTGGTGTTTTGCAACCGCGCGTTTTCGGAAATCTTGAACGTCCAATCGGTGACCAGCGAAGGCAGTCCGTTAATTGAAGTCGTTCGAAGCTCGGAATTGATCGGTCTTATTCGAAAAGCTTTGCAAGGCGAGGAGGGTCTGCAGAACGATATTGAGATAGGAATCGTGCAACCACTGAGTTTTTCAGTGACTGCTGCGCCGGTGCAAGCCTTGGACTCGGATCGAAACGTGCCCGCGGACAAGCCCTCCGGAGCGGTCGTCGTTTTGCACGACGTGACCGAGTTGCGGCGGCTCGAACGCGTGCGCCAGGATTTTGTCGGAAATGTCTCGCATGAATTCAAAACTCCGCTGACGGCCATTCAAGGTTTTGCCGAAACATTGTTGGCCGGAGCAATCGACGACCCTAAGAACAATCGCCGGTTCCTGGAAATTATTCGCGAGCACGCCGCACGCCTGGCTCGGGTGACGGATGATTTGCTGAAACTAGCCCGCATCGAGGCAGGAAAGCTTGAATTGGAATTTTTTCCGGTCGGCGTGCAGGAACTGATCGAAGGCTGTGCGGAGACGACCTTGCTGAAAGCCAGCCGTAAGCAAATTTCATTCAGCATGGAAGTTCCGGCCGGGATTCCGGCTCTGCGCGGCGACGCGAGTCTGCTGCATGACGTCTTGCAGAATTTGCTCGATAATGCCATCCAGTACACGCCGCCGGGCGGCCGAATAGTTGTCGGAGCAGGCGCAGGGCCTCACGAAGCAGCCATTACAATTTCAGATTCCGGAATTGGAATACCGCTTGCCGACCAGGAGCGGATTTTCGAGCGCTTTTACAGAGTGGACGCTGCGCGATCTCGGGAAGCCGGCGGTACCGGGCTGGGGCTTTCGATTGCCAAGCACATCGTGGAAGCGCACGGTGGGCGCTTGTGGGTTGAGAGCGCTGTCGGCCAAGGATCGAAGTTCTCTTTTTCCATTCCTCTTGCCAGCTAAGCCTAGAGTTGTCTCACAACATTCACCAGCCATTAATTCGGTTGCAGTCTTTCCCTGCCATCCTGTACGCGCAGACATTTAATGAGACCCCGGTGATTTAGGACGGAGGTGGAGAATGGCGGCTACGAAAACCAGCACCGAAGGAATTTTTCAAAGTGTTTTAGTGAACTACCTGGTATCCCAGGCGCGCACGGTGGAGGCCTCCGTCAACCGCGCTCTCTGGGCGCTGCTGGAGCGCAATGAGCGGTTGGCCAGCGAGGTCTTTCTGAATGAGCCGCGCATCAACGAAATGGAAATCGTGATTGACGAGCACGCCATCCGCATGTTGCGCCAGGGAAACCTGGCTGATACGGAAGTGCGGCTGATTGTCGCTACACTCAAAATCAATAACGACCTCGAGCGCATGGGCGATCTGGCCGTGAACCTTAGCGAACGCGCCATTTCGCTATCGGCGATGGGCGAAGTGCCCATTCCAGTCGAGCTTGAGCCCATGGCTACAGCGGTGCGCGCGATGGTTTCGAAATGTTTAGGAGCATTGATTTACCAAAACGTGGACCTCGCGACCCTAGTGCTCGAAAGCGACGACGTAGTGGACCAATACCGCGACCATTTGTTCGAGTCCCTGCTGTCCGGCATGACCCTGAACCCTTCTCTGGCGGCTCCGAATCTGCACTACGTGCTGGCCTCGCGCCACCTCGAGCGGATTGCAGATCATGCGACCAACATCGCGGAAGACATCCTGTTCTGGATCCGCGGGCTAGAAGTCCGCCACGGACGCGCAAAGCAAATCGAAATTACGGCCGAGGACAGCCTCGCGGCAGGGACCTTATAAACTATACGAACCGCCGATGCGCCCTTCGAATGAGGCTGACGCCCAGTAGCCTAGCCGCCGAGCCGAAACGTCCCGCATTTCACCCCTCATTCTCGCCGATGTAACATGGTTGTAACAATTCTGACAAAAAATGAGACCAGGAGAATTCGAGAACATGAAAAAGAGCCTGCTAGTTGTGTCGCTCGCGCTCGGCCTGGCAGCCATCGCAGCAGCCCAAAACGGAACAGTGCTGCTAAATGCCGCCGGCGCCACTTTTCCCTATCCGATTTATTCCAAGTGGTTTGACGTGTACCACACCGCGCATCCCAACATTCAGATTAACTACCAATCTATCGGATCGGGCGGCGGGATACGTCAGCTTGAGGCCGGTACCGTGGATTTCGGCGCGTCGGACGGACCCATGACGGACGAGCAGCTCTCGCAATCGAAGTTCAAGATCCTGCATTTCCCGACCGTGCTTGGCGCGGTGGTGCCTACCTATAATATCGTGGGCGTATCCGGAGAACTAAATTTCACGCAGAAGGCATTAGCGGGAATTTATCTCGGAACAATCACAAAGTGGGACGATCCGGAAATCGCCAAAGCGAATGCCGGCGTGAAACTGCCGAATGCCGATATCGTTGTGGTTCACCGTTCGGACGGCAGTGGAACCACCTACATCTGGACGGATTTTTTGGCGAAGGTCAGCGAGGATTGGAAGAAAAAAGTGGGCAACGCGGCCACTTCCGTGAATTGGCCGGCAGGGCTGGGCGGCAAGGGCAACGAAGGCGTGACCGGGCTGGTGAAGCAGACGCCGAACGCGATTGGCTACATCGAGTTGATCTATGCCGTGCAGAACAATATTCCGTACGGGAAAGTTCAGAACGCGGCGGGAAACTTCGTGAAGGCGGATTTGGCAGGCGTGACGGCAGCAGCGTCCGCCGATGCCAAGAACATCCCGGAAGACTTCCGCGTTTCGATCACAAACGCTCCAGGGCCAAAGGTTTATCCCATTTCAAGTTTCACGTGGCTGCTGATTCCCGCGCAAATTCAGGACGCAGCGAAGCGCGAGGCCATCAAGGGTTTTCTGAAATGGATGTTGGTGGAAGGTCAGAAGTACAATGAGGGCTTGACCTATGCCCAGCTACCCAAAGAAGTGATCGCGAGGGAGACAAAGGCGATTTCGCTGATTCAGTAAATGTCCGCTGCCGCTACCACAATCGCGCACGAGGTTCCGCCGCAAGCGGGACCTCGCGCGTTTCTTCGCCGTCTGCGTGGCGGCGACGAAATCGCTCACCTGATTACCCTCACATTTTCAGCCCTTATCCTCCTGATCACCTCCATGCTGGTGTACGAGCTCTGGGCCAATTCCCATCTTTCCCGTGCAAAATTTGGATGGATGTTTTTCTGGACCAGGGTGTGGGATCCGAACTTTGACAACTTTGGTGCGGCGCCGTTCATCTATGGCACGTTGGTTACGTCGGCAGTGGCGCTCTGCCTCGCGGTTCCGCTGGGTCTTGCGAGCGCGATTTTTCTCTCCGAGCTCGCNNCCCTACATCGGGGCGTTATTCCACGGGCCAAATTACGGAGTCGGCTTTCTAACCGCCGGAATCGTTCTGGCGATTATGGTCGTGCCGTTCATTATTTCTGTCTCGCGGGAAGTTCTTTTGACGGTGCCGCGCGAGCAGCGCGAAGCGGCGCTTGCGATGGGCGCTACGCGATGGGAATCCACCTGGAAAGTGGTGGTCCCGTGGGCTCGCACCGGCATCATGGGTTCCGTGTTTTTGGCACTGGCTCGCGCGCTGGGTGAAACGATGGCCGTCACCATGGTGATAGGTAATGCGCCAACGATCGCCGCTTCGCTGCTTTCCCCCGGCGATACCATCGCTTCCACCATCGCCAGCCAGTTTACCGAGGCGACCGGAGACTTGTATTTGAGCTCACTGATCGAACTGGGATTGGTGCTCTTCTTGATCACGTTTATTCTGAATGGCCTGGCTCGGATTTTGATTGTCGCCACTGGACGCGGAGGAGGCCGGCCCGCATGAGCAATGCGCGTATTATCTGGCGAAAGTCATTAAATTACGTGATGCTGAGCTTGACCGGAATAGCCGCGCTTGGAGTGGTTTCGATTCTGTTCTTTATCCTTGGATATTTGATCTGGAACGGCGGCAAATCGCTGAATTGGAATTTTTTTACGCAACTTCCAAAGCCCGTGGGTGAAACGGGCGGTGGAATGGCCAACGCCATTGTTGGCAGCCTGAAGCTGCTGATGTTGGCAGCTTTGATGGGCCTCCCGGTAGGATTGCTTACCGGCGTGTATCTTGCGGAGTTCGGGGGCAAAACGTTTTCGTTCGTCGTACGGTACACGACGGATTTGCTGAACGGCGTGCCGTCCATCGTTATAGGCATTTTCGCCTACTCGCTGGTGGTGCTGCCGGTGAAGCATTTCTCCGCGCTGGCCGGCGGGGTAGCACTGGGAATCATGGTGATTCCGATCACGGTGCGTAGCACGGAGGAGTTTCTTAGGGCGGTGCCCGGAAACCTGCGCGAAGGCGCGATGGCACTGGGAGCCAGCAAGTGGAAGACTATCGTTACCGTGGTGCTGCCCGCCGCGAGCGGCGGCATACTGACCGGAATGCTGCTGGCGCTCGCGCGCGTTGCCGGGGAAACTGCGCCGCTGCTCTTTACCGCCTTCGGCAACCGCTTTTGGAGCCCAGGTTTCGAACAGCCCACCGCTTCGCTTCCGGTAATGATATATACATATGCCATCGCGCCGTATGATGATTGGCACAGGCAGGCGTGGGCGGCGGGCTTGGTATTATTGGGCTTGGTGCTGGTTGCAAATCTGGGTGCCCGTCTTCTACTGAACCGCGGCAGCGCGGTCAGGAGCACGTGATATGCCGTCGGTTTCCCAAGGCAGCAATGCCACCGCCGCAAGACTCGCTTCACAAGTGCGTATGAATGATCCTCGTTCGATGGCTTCGGAAAAGGAGACGCCGGTGCGCTTTCAGATCTCCGACCTGAATTTTTTCTACGGCCCAAAGCAGGCCATCTTTGGGCTGAATCTGAATATCCCGGTGAATAAGGTGACCGCCTTAATCGGACCTTCGGGATGCGGAAAGTCTACATTCCTGCGCACGTTGAACCGCATGAACGAGATCATCAGAAACACTCGCGTGGACGGCGAAATCTTGCTCGACGGCCAAGATATACACTCGATGGATGTGGTGAATCTGCGGCGCCGTGTCGGAATGGTGTTTCAGAGGCCGAATCCTTTTCCGAAGTCGATTTATGAAAACGTGGCGTATGGACTTCGCATCAATGGTTATAAGGGGCGCCTCGACGAACTAGTAGAAAGCAGCCTGCACCGCGCGGCGCTTTGGGACGAGGTCAAGGATTACCTTCACAAGTCGGCTTTCGCGCTTTCCGGCGGGCAGCAGCAGAGGCTGTGTATTGCGCGCGCTCTCGCCGTGAATCCTGAAGTGCTTTTGCTGGACGAACCCTGCTCCGCGCTGGATCCGGTGACGACCGCAAAGATTGAAGAATTATTGTTTCAGCTGAAGGATAGCTGCACCATGGCAATCGTTACTCACAACATGCAGCAGGCAGCCCGCGCCAGCGATTTCACCGCCTTCATGCTGGACGGCAAACTTATCGAACACAGCGAAACATCTAAACTATTTACGACCCCTACCGATCCGCGTACTGAGGCCTACATTACCGGCCGCTTCGGTTAAAGTGGATTGGTTCATCGGGCTATTGCACGCAGAAACGGAAAGGTCTGAGGAAACATGGAACGACATTTTGAGCGAGACCTCGAAGAACTGAAACAGCGACTGCTTTGGATGGGAAGCCTCGCCGAGCGAGCCGTCCATCAGGCCATCCACGCGGTACTGGATGGGGAAGAGCACCTCGCCGAGACCGTTTTGACTGAAGAAGATGCGATTAACGAGATTCAGATTGAAATCGACGAGCGCGTGCAACGATTGCTGGCCCTGCAGCAGCCCATGGCCGCCGACTTGCGATTCTTGCTTGCGGTCTCACGCATCAATGGAGATCTCGAGCGCATCGGAGACCAAGCCGTCAATATCGCGCAGTCAGCAACGCGGATCATGCGCCATCCGCAGGTGAAGCCTTACGTTGATTTGCCGCGAATGAGCGAGCTGGCTGAGGGGATGGTCCGCGATAGCTTGAATGCCCTGGTGCGAGGAGATATCGAGCTAGCGCACAGCGTGCTTCAGCGCGATGACCAGGTGGACCGGCTGCGCGACCAACTCTTTCGCGAGTTGCTTACCTACATGATGGAAAACTCCGCCGTGGTGTTCTCCGCCTTCGAACTTGTTTTGGTGGCGAAGAACATCGAACGCATCGGGGATCACGCTACAAACATCGCCGAAGACGTGATTTACTTCGTCGCCGGCCGCGACGTACGGCACCCAGCGCTCGACCGCCGTTAAACATCTTTTTTGCCCACGCCACGGCCCGGACACACTTCTTCTAACGAGAGTAATTCTTTTGACATTACACGCAGGAAGAGGGTCTAGATGCGCGTAAGAGCCGTAGCTTCGTCTTCGGCGAGGTCAAGAATTGTGTCGAGCCGGACCATTTTCAACAGCATCACTACCCGCTTATTCGGCGCGAAGTAGGTGCATTTTCCGCCCGCGCGCTTCAGCGTGGTGAACGCACGAACGAGTGCCCCAATCCCCGAACTGTCGAGTTCGGTAACGCCGGCGAGATTTACAGCTACGTGTGTGGTTCCCGCTTCGATGAGCTGCTGAATCTGATTGCGAAAAGATTCTTCAGCGTCGCCCAATTTCAGCGGCCCGTCGAGATCCAGGATTGTGGCTCGGCCAGCCTTGCGGATGCCAATGTTCACATGTGCCTCACTGCGCTTTGCAAAGCTATCTGAATTATGTCCGGCAATCAAGTCCCTGCAAAAAACTTCTAAGAAATACGGCAGATACCGTCAGCGGTCTTCCTTGACGCTGTACACGGCATTTGCTAGGCTGCCTCACTATCTCTTCATTCGCGCGCGGTGTTTACCCGCGATAAGAGTATCCCCTGCCGCTGGGAGAGTAATGGAAACATCTTCCGCGCTTTTTGAACTCGCGAGCATATCTTTAGCGTGCCGCGATCAAGACACCCTGCTCAAGACCTTCGCCGCCCGAGTGGGCACTACGCTCGGAGCGCGCGCCGTGCTCGTATGGACGACGAATGGAACAGCAGAGGAACTCCTTTGCCGCATGCGCTGGACCGAGCCGGGCGAACGCTTGCATCCCACTGAGCTGCCTGTCAACGGAGGAACGCTCGCAATATTGTACCAATCAGCCGCCACCAGGCGTTTGCCCGCACGCGAAATCGCACCAGAAGATCTTGAGCATCTTGATGAGTTCAGCCGTACACGGGTGAAATCCGCTTTGTATTCATCCCTGCCGGGAGCGCAAAGGCCGGAAGGCGTAGTCGAGGTTCTCAACAAGCGCACCGGAGACTTCACCGCCGAAGACGCGCACTTCCTGGAAGAAGCATGCCAGCTGGCAGGCCGTGCACTGACCAATCTGGGCGCGATTGAACAGGAACGGCAGAGCCAACTCGCCACTCTCGAACGCCTGACCGCGCTATACGACCTGGGCCAGACATTTACGTCAACTCTGGAACTGGAAGAGCTTCTCCCCATCGTAGCGGGTAAAATCCGCGACATTTTGGGGGCCGGAGCCTGCAATCTCTGGCTCGCTTCGCCTGACGGACAGGAACTCAATCTCGCGAAGCAAATCGGCGATGACCCTACGATTGAAGAGGACGCCACCGCGTCATTAAGTGAAGGATTGCTGGCTGAAGTTGCGCAGCAAGCGAACCCGAAATTAGTCGAAGACCCGAGCGGGGAAGCCGGGCTCGCCGAACGCATTGAAGCTGGCGGGGATTTCGAGCTCCAGTCTTGGATGGCAGCGCCCCTGCGAAAAGACGACGAGGTTCTCGGTGTCGTCGAGATCATTAATAAGGCGGATGGCACGCTGTTCAATGAAGACGATCTATTTTTCCTCTCCAGTATCAGCGAACAGGCCGCGGTGGCACTGCACAATGCAAATCTGCTGGAGTCCGAGCGAAAGGTTCACGCCCTCGATGCCCTGCTGAAAATTTCGCAGGAAATTACTTCCACTCTGGATCTCGATCACGTTTTGACCACGGTAGTGGCGCAGTCCGCATCAGTCGTGCCGTTTGAGAGTTGCGTTATTGGATTTTACGACCGCGGGCGCTTCGTCCTGGGGGCCGTCTCCGGAGAAACGGAAGTTCCGAAGACGCGGGAAATGAGCGAGCTGCGCGAACGCATGGAGTGGGTGGCGGAGCAGGATAGTCACGTTTCGGCGAATTTTCATGAGGATGGCTGGCAAGTCGAGCCCGCAGAAGCGCACGCCCAAATTGTCTCGTTCCTGGAAGCCCATGAATACCAAGGCTTTTATGGCTTACCATTGCGCGACGATCAAGGAACGCTCGGCGCAATGATTCTTCTGAGCAAGGAAGCCGATTTTCTATCAGAAAGCCATTTGGAAACTCTGGCCATCCTTGCCAGCCAGACTACGGTTGCAATCCGCAACGCCCAGCTTTATCAGCAAGTTCCGCTGGCGAATATTTTGCATCCGTTTGCGCAGAGAAAGAAAAAGTTCCTTGCCGCTGTGCCGCAGAGCCGCATGATGGAATACGCGCAACGCGCCGGCATCGTGGCCCTGTTTCTGACGATAATCCCATGGCCCATGCGCGTTGGCACCGACGCCACTGTGGTCCCATCTGAGCGCCGCACGGTGAGTGCAATCGAGGGCGGAGTTGTAAAACAAGTTTTCGTGCGCGAAGGCGATTCAGTGAAACCAGGCCAGGTGCTTGCACAACTGGACGACAGCGAGGATCGCATAAAGCTTATAGAAGCGGACACGGCGTTGTCTCAGGTGCGGCGTGAATTAGCCGAAGCCGAATTCAGGAATGACCCCGCAGCGGCGGGGCAGGCTCAAATACGCTCCCAGATGTATTCCGCTGAAGTTGCCCTCGAGCAGGAGCGCATAAATGACGCGCGTTTGACCTCACCGATAGCTGGTATTGTCATCACCCCGAAGGTGGAAGAAAAATCCGGGTCCATGATTAAACCCGGGGATAGTTTCTGCGAGGTAGTATCCCAGGAGCGCATGGCTGCGGAAATGAGCGTCCCCGAAACTGATCTTTCGCTCGTACGTCCGGGCGAAAATGTGTCTCTGAAATTAAACGCGTTCCCGACGACGACGTTTGAGGGAACCGTCGATCGCATAGGCGCACAAACTCGAACCGACTCCGGCGACCAATATTTCCTGGTGCGCGCGATATTCGAAAATGCCGGAGGAAAGGCTCGCAATGGAATGGTCGGGCGAGTGAGAATTCGATCGCGCGGCGGGTGGTTCGACAGCGGATGGTACCCGGTTGGGTACGTTATTCTGCGTTCGCCGTTCAGATGGTTCTGGCAAAAGCTATGGCCCTGGCTGCCGTAAAAAAAGAGGAACCTTCAATATGAAACGCGCCGCGTTGATTTTAATCGCTGCAATGGCGGTTGTCGGAAATGGTTGCGACAACTCGTCTGTGGCTTCCGGCCCCAAGAATGCGCCGCTATCCAACGCAGCTTCGTCTCAGGCTCCCGCGCCAAGCGCAGTTTCCGCAAAAGGGACCGAGACGGGAGATATTCTAAGCGTGCTGACAGTGGAACATCAGGTGGATCTCTCCTCGCAGCGCGATGGCACGGTGACGTCCGTTGCCAAAGATGAAGGCAGCGTGGTCAAGACCGGCGAAATTCTCGGCCGGCTTGACGACCGAAGTCTGCAACAGGAGCTCATCAAGGCGCGCGATGATCTGAAGGTGACTCAGAACAACTTGCAATACAAAGCAGCGGAACTAAAGGCTAAGGGCGCAGCCTACCGGCGTCAGCAGCAGTTGCGGGAAGCGGGATTGTCAAGTCAGGCCGATCTCGAAGCCGCGGAATTCGAAGCGAAAGGGGCTGAGTACGACATGCATGGATATGAGGCCTTGGTCGAAAGCGGCCAAGCCGAGATCCACCGGCTCGAAATTGAAATCGACCAGACCGTTTTGCGCGCTCCGTTCTCGGGCGTCGTGGCGCGACGCTATGTTCGAGAAGGGCAAGCTGTCGTCAAAGGTGACAAGTGTTTTCGAGTGAGCCAGCTGTATCCACTGCAGGTACAGTTTCAAATTTCCGAATTGGCAACCCCGCACCCCGCACTCGGCGCGCCGGTTAACCTCGTCCTCTTGGGTGGTACCAATCGCCCGCTCAACGCGAAAGTGGTGAAGGTCAGTCCTACCGTGGATCCATCCAGCGATAGTTACGATGTGGTAGCACAGCTCACCGGTTCCGGACTTTCGGATCTACGTCCCGGAATGGCCGTGCGCGTCGGATGGCCCGGAACCTCGCCATCAAAGCCGTAGGGGATCTCGACCATGCGTTTCGGTCCCACCAGCCTCCAAGTCTCCAGCGTCCTCGCGAAAGGCCTTAAACGCCCTAAACTGCGCACCGATCTGCGCATCAGCGAACAAACGGTAGCGGGCGAAATCAGTTACGTGGTCAAAAACCGCGAGACAAACTCCTACAACCGGTATGGGGCCACGGAATATCAACTGCTGTCCCTTTGCGACGGAACGCATACGGCTGCCGAAATCGCGCAGGTCATGTCTGAAAAAGATCCCGATTTGACAACGAACGAGGCCGATGTGCTCGACTTCCTGGACTCGGTGGATGCCACCATGTGGGAGCGATCGATCGGAGAAAAAAACCTGGCGGTCCTCGAGCGCATTCGGGACGAACGGAAGGGTCGGATCGAGCAATCGAGTGTGCTGTATATAAGCTTTAAAGCCTGGGATCCGGACAAGACACTCGGGAAAATGGATCGGTATCTCGGATGGATGTTCACCAAGGGCTTTGTCATCTTCTCTCTGTTCATATTTGTCGTCGCGGTTTATCTGCTCGCCGGGGATTGGACGCGCGTGCAGCAGGACACGGAGGCCTTGTATGATTTTGCGGGTAAAAGTGCCTACGACATCTGGATCTTTTGGATACTCCTCCTGGGTTTGGGTGCCATACACGAATTTGGTCACGGTCTGACTTGCAAACACTATGGCGGCGATGTTCATCAAATGGGCTTTTTGCTCATCTATTTCACTCCCGCCTTTTTTACTGATACCACAGACATCCTTCTGTTCCAGACCGGAGCTCCCCGGCAGTGGGTTATCTTCGCGGGTATTTGGATTGAACTGGTGATCTGCGGCCTGGCTGCATTGGTGTGGCATTTCACCGCACCCGGTTCGCTGACGAATGACTTTTTTTACAAAATGATGCTGCTGAGCGGCATTCAGGGTGCGCTCTTGAACCTGAATCCGTTAGTCAAAGCCGATGGATACTATGCGTTGTCACAATTTCTCAACATGGATAACCTGCGTGAAGATTCTTTCGGCTACCTGCGGGCCTGGGTGCAAAAGTACATTTTTCGGCATGACATAGACTTGCCGTCCTCCAGCAAGCGCCAGCGCCGTGTTTTCTTCCTGTTTGGAATCTCAGCCATCATCTACAGCATGTCGCTTCTAATTATCATGCTTTTGTTTGTTAAGAACATACTCGTAAGCCAAATGGGCGACGAATGGGGATATCTGGCAACCCTTGGCGTCGTTTATTTCTTTGCAAGAACGAGTTTGCGAAAGGCTTTGCCCGTGGCACGGGCTTGGATGCGGGACAAGAAGGAGAAATATATGGCCTGGAAAGTGACTCGTGCGCAGCAAGTTGGCGCTCTTGGACTGGTTCTGCTGTTTCTGTTGCCTCCGTTTTCTTCAAAGGTCTCCACCGATTTAGTGCTCGAGCCCGGAAAGGATGTGCGCGTTCGGGCCGCAGTGGACGGCAGAATTCAAAGAGTGTTTGTCCGCGAGGGCGATGAAGTAAAAGCGGGCCAAATGTTGGCGATCTTGGAGAATCCCGACATAATTGCCGACGCGCAATCGCTGACGCAACGGTTAGCGCTGGCCAGCAGTAATCTCCGCAATAATCAGGATCGCTCAGACTTCAGCCAAGCGGCGCAAGTGGTTCGCGATCGAGGGCGGCTTGAGCAAGAGTTGTCCGTAGCGCAGAAAAGGGTCCAGAACCTCGAAATCCGAGCTCCCATGGACGGGGTCATCGTTACTTCCAATGTGGACCAGGAAGCCGGCGAGTATCTTTCGGCGGGGGACGAATTTGCCCGGGTGGTGGACCGAAGCACCATGAAGGCGCGTATTCTTGTGCAGGACCGGGAGCTTCCGGACGTTCAACCCGGCGCGCCTGCCAAGGTGAAGGTGCTCCCATTTCCATACCGGACTTACTCTGGCCACGTGGATAAAATACTTCCGGCCGCGGCGCTGGATCACCCAGTCGCCCAGACTGAGAGGCTGACGCGTTTAGGGCAAGAGCTAGCGAACTTCGTTGCGGTTGAGATGGAAATTCCAAACCCCGATGGGTCTCTGCGGGAAGGCATGACCGGAAAAGCCAAAATTTCCGGGCCCCGGCATTCCTTAGCCTGGCAGACCGGCCAAGCGACATGGCGCTGGGTGCGTTCGCAGTTTTGGTAAGGGATACAGCTTGTTTACGAACGGACCAGGACTGCTACGCGCCGCCTGCGTGCTCGATTATCAAGAGGGGTCTAAAGAGCCTGGAACGCTGGCTGCGCATGGCAGCATCAGCTCAAAATGTATCTGAATGTGCCACGGCATCGTCGAGCGCCGCAATGGCAGGGAACGCGCTGAAGCTTGACCGGGTAGCAATAATCCGCCGTCAATTCTTCGCCAGCGCATATTTTCCGGCGGCTGAAGAAGAGCAAGTGGTTGCGAACACAGCGCCAGAGCAGATTAGGATTGCACGAGTGGTTGATGAACTGGGCACCGCTCCCACCAGAGCTCCCGTCCAGAAACCACCGGTCATTCATCTTCGCGAGGTAAGTGTCTTGGGGAAATTCTATATCCCAAACCTGCTCGTAACTGAGGCGTTTTCCGGTGTATTCGATGACGCGGCGATCTCGAGGAATGTCCTCGAGCGCAAACACTCCATAGCGATGAAGCGAAGAGGGCCCTATTCGAAGATCATAGTACGCGGTTTTCGGGTTGATCTGGAGCTTCTTCGGGCTCGGCGCTTTCATTTCGCATCCTCGAAGGACCGCTGCCAATCAGAAGAGCGGCCAAGCATCTAAGTCGTTTAAGTGGTGCGATATTCCCCGACAACAAAGAAAAAAGGGCTGCCGTTCCTGGGACGGCAGCCCTTGGTAGTGCAACTGCTAACTGGTGGCCAGCCGAAGCCAGCCGTTACAGATTGACAGAAATTATGGACGGCCGATTCCGACCTTGGTCAACGGCTTCACTGATCCGAGCTTCTTTCCCTTTTTCACTGTCTTTGCTTTTGCCATGGTCTTGAGTCTCCTTAGAATTTTTTGTTTTCCTTCTGACTACACTGCTACCAGTGCAATCCGCGCGCCAAACTCTCGTCGGACCACCCTTGAGCACGTATGCCTGATTTGAAAGCACTTATGGCCGGGAAGGAGCAGGATGCCAAGACCCCTGTTATCGAATGTGTTTAATTTTTTATGATCGAGTTGAATATTTCAATATCCAGGTAAACTAGCTAGGCCAAAAAGAACCTCACGGACGATTTCACACAGCGAGGAATGGGCGGCTCATGAGGGCATCGCAGCATAAACTAAGGGGACGAACTTTGGAGGGGAGCGCTTCGCGCAATAAAAAAAGGCTGCCAGCCTTTCGGCGGCAGCCCTGTGATTCAGTAATAATAGTAATTTCAGTGCGTCTGCAAATGAACAGTCACACCTGTCACGCGAACTGCTAACTTATCCCCTACCCACGCCAACAATCGTCAGGGGCTTCGTTGCTTCCAGCTTCGTTGCTTTCTTCAAGGTTTTCTTGGCCACGGTGGTTCCTCCGTTTGGAATGAGTCGCCTAGGCGACTCTCTCCTTTATGCAAAAGGAGTGCCAATGCGAGTCGAAAATGCGCTGGAGCTAAAGTGCTGTTTTATAATGTTTTAGAGTATGGGACTTGACTTGTTTCCCCGTTAGATCGCCCAAATGTGTTGAAATTCTCACCACCCCGCTGAAAAAGTAAGCCTGTAACTACAGGCTGTACTTACGACACAAGTAGTTGAGCCGGTTGCGGTCCACTCCCAGCAAGCGCGCTGCATCCGCCTTCCCTTGTTTGGCCTGCTCCAGAGCTTCCTCAACCCAGCGGCGCTCGAAAGCCTCCATTTCCTTGGCCAAATTAATCCCGCCGGAGGGTAGCCGGAAGCGGTTGCGCGAATCTCGTCCGGAGGCTTGCACGATTTCGCTGGGGAGGTCCTTCAGCGAGATCACATCTCCGTCGGTCATGATAACGAGCCTTTGAATGGCGTTTTGGAGTTCCCGTACGTTACCAGGCCATGGATAGCGCTTTAGCGCCAACATGGCGTCATCAGCGATGCGCTTTGGTGGGAAACTATTGGCAGCGCAATACACACTGACGAAGTAGTCCGTGAGGACCGGTATATCCTCCATTCTCTCGCGCAGAGAAGGCACAAAGATGGGCACCACGTGTATCCGGTAATAGAGATCTTCTCGAAACCGTTCCTCGCGAACCATCTCCTCCAGATCTTCGTTCGTCGCGCTAATCAGGCGAAAATCCACGCGAATAGATTTCTTGCCTCCTAATCGAGTGAAGGAACGGTCCTCTAGGACGCGCAGAAGCTTGCTCTGGAGCGCGGGCGTAAGTGTCGCAATTTCATCAAGAAACAGCGTGCCTTGGTGGGCCATTTCAACGCGGCCTTCCTT
>PLZZ01000112.1:0-157 GCA_003153585.1 Acidobacteriota bacterium
TGGCAATACGGGTTGTCGCGGTAATAGTTGATCAAGATCCAGGCCGAGCCGCCTTCGTGCAGGACGCGATAAATTTCGCGGATGCCTTTGGCAGGGTCGGGCCAGTAGTAGGAAGATTCGACTGAAATCGCGCGGGTGAAAAAATTCGCTTCCCAGG
>PLZZ01000112.1:212-3053 GCA_003153585.1 Acidobacteriota bacterium
GGCTCAATCTGCATCAGCCCGAGGGTGGGTTTGGCGATGGGCCAGTGGTCGTGCTCCATCGATTCGCCCTTGCCCGCATCGGCCCAGCGATTGAATTCTTCGCGCAGGGTTTGATCGGCTTCAGGACTCGCCACTAGCGCACCCCGCCGGATGCGCGAATCATGGGAGCTACAACGGGCGAGCGCAGGTTGGGCAGAAATGAGCGCCAGGCGTCATCGCTCCGCACCGCGTGCAGTAGCGGGCCGGACCAGCAATTGCATAAACGGGCTGCTGCTCGCCGGCCGCGCATGCCCAAATCATCGCGATAATCCAACCGATCACCGTCCAGCCAAGCAGGAGATTCAGGATAAAAATGCCGGTGAAGTCTCGTTTTTTGTGGCCGATGATCGAAGGCAGGAAATACAACAGCGTCACAGAGAGTAGAAACATCATGGCCCCTCCACTCTGTACTACGATCTAAGTCGCCAATTTGTTTCATCAGTCTTACTATTCCCCAAGCTATGAAACTTTGCGTCCCGTGCTCGTGCCGTGGCCCATCTGGGCGGCTTACGGTTTAGCGACTTTCGCTAGGAGCTGCGTGAATCTTTGCTCGCGGTCCTTTTGATCGAACCCCTGATAGATTTCGGCGATTTGCGTCGCGTTCATCGAACAGAACTTCGGGCCGCACATGGAGCAGAACTTCGCTTCCTTGTAAAAATCGTCCGGCAAAGTTTCGTCGTGCATCGCGCGAGCNNGGACGATGCCGCGCCACATCCGCTGCGTGCGCTGCGATTTTGTAGGCGATCACGCCCTGGCGAACGTCGTCCGCATTCGGCAAGCCAAGATGCTCTTTCGGCGTGACGTAGCAGAGCATCGAAGCTCCGTGCCAGCCGATCATCGCCGCGCCGATGGCGCTGGTAATGTGGTCGTAGCCCGGCGCGATATCGGTGACCAGCGGACCGAGCGTATAGAACGGCGCTTCGTGGCACAGATCGTTTTCTTTTTTCACTTGCAGCTCGATCTGGTCGAGCGGGATGTGCCCGGGGCCTTCGATCATCACCTGCACATCATATTCCCAGGCCTTTTTGGTGAGTTCGCCGAGAACGCGCAGTTCGGCAAATTGCGCTTCGTCGCTCGCGTCCGCGAGGCAGCCTGGGCGCAGTCCGTCGCCGAGTGAAAAGCTGACGTCATGTTTTTGAAAGATTTTGCAAATGGCGTCGAAATTCTCGTAAAGAAAATTCTGGGCTTTGTTGAAACTCATCCATTGCGCCAGCAGCGCGCCTCCCCGGCTGACGATTCCGGTGATGCGATTGCGCACCAGCGGCAAAAACTCGCGCAACACGCCCGCGTGGATGGTCATGTAATCCACGCCCTGCTCGGCTTGCTCTTCGATCACTTCGAGCATCACGTTCAAATTCAAATCTTCGGCGCGGCGGACGCGCGAGAGCGCTTCGTATATCGGCACCGTGCCGATGGGCACGGGCGACGCGTCAATAATCGCTTTGCGGATCATGGCGATATCGCCGCCGGTGGAAAGGTCCATCACCGTGTCCGAGCCGTAGTGCACCGCGCGATGCAGTTTTTCGAGCTCTTCGTCAACGTTCGACGTCGTCGCAGAATTTCCGATGTTCGCGTTGATCTTGCAGAAAAACGCGACGCCGATGCCCATGGGCTCCAGGCTCTTGTGGTGGATGTTAGCGGGGATGATGGCGCGGCCGCGCGCAACTTCACTGCGCACTAGCTCGGGCTCAATTTTTTCGCACTTGGCGACGTACTCCATCTCTTCGGTGATGACGCCGTGCCGCGCAAAATGCATCTGCGAGAAATTCCTCGGCCCGCCGTTCATCGCCGCCGCACGCTTCTCGATCCACGCATCTCTAATTCCCATAGCACCCCCGTCTTGCAGCGAAAGTGTATCGTAGCTCGCCGTTAGCGATTCATTATGGCACTGGCTCACTCGCCCGGCAACTCACTCCATGCGCGAGTCACGTGGACTGTAAGAAGGAATTACGGTGCGGCCGCGGCGTCGGATGCGTCGCCTGTAATTTCACTGATGAGGGAAGTGAGCTTGTCGGGAGTCGTGACCGGCGGATGACAGGTGGTCTCAATACAGACGAGCGCTTGCGGCTTTGCGGCGTCGAGGTGAGGTAACGTTTCACGAAGCGCGGGAGCGAGCGATGCAGAAGTCAACCGTTGAGGGGTAACGCGCAAGACCGCTTTACCAAAGCGATAGACTTCGTTCGCTGCCTTTTCCAGCTCGGCGGCTTTCGGATCATCGGCAGAGCCAAGTACGACCACTTGAATTGGATGGCGCGAATGCAACAGCGCCGCCAGGCCGTATGTTGCGGCGAATAATCCGTATTGCGGAACGAGCCCTATGAACGCTTCCAGAGTTTTCTCCGCCCAATCGCGATAGAGCTTTTCGCCCGTGAATGCGTAGAGCCTGTCGAGAACGATCACCGCAACGGAGTTTGTTCCCGGCGTGGGAGAATCCTGAAGGGGTTTGCGCCGAACTTCGAGGCCGCCCATCGGCGCCGCATCCTTTGCGCGATCGAAGAATCCTCCGCCTTCGGGATCGCCGAAGCGTTCGACGGCAAGCCGCATGGTACGTTCAGCCTTTTCGAAGTATTTAGAGTCGAGCGTNNCGCGATGCAGGAAACCTTTGGATTCATCCCAGGCTTCCGCGATCAGGCGATCCAATGTTTTGAGCGCGAACTGACGGCAATCTTTGCGGCCCAGGACGCGCGCGGCTTCGAGATAAGCAGAAACAAACATCGCATTCCATCCAACGTAGATGGTGGTGTCAATTGCGGGCGTGGGATGCCGCTGGCGGCGCGCCGCGAGCAATTTTCCTTTCGCGCG
>PLZZ01000154.1:0-222 GCA_003153585.1 Acidobacteriota bacterium
GCGCCATCCTCGGACTCGGAACCCTGTACTTGCCCGAAACGCCGCGCTGGCTGGTGAAAAATGGTCAAGGTGAAAAAGCGCTCGGCGTATTGAGAAAAATTCGCGGAACGCAAAGTGTTGAACAGGAATTCGGAGAAATTCAGGAAGCCGCCGCGCGAACGGACGAGCGCGGCCAGTGGTCCGACCTCTTAAAAGCTTCGATTCGCCCCGCGCTCATCGTCG
>PLZZ01000154.1:250-21494 GCA_003153585.1 Acidobacteriota bacterium
GACCGCGTCGGACGGCGGATACTGTTGCTAACCGGAATTGCCGGTATGGCCGTTACGCTCGGCGTTCTCGGCTTCATCTTCCGCGAGTCCGCTTCAGCACACGACGCCGCGTTCGGCCAACTCGCCGTGATCACGCTGATGGCGTACGTAGCCTTCTTCGCGATAAGCCTGGGCCCAATTTTCTGGCTTCTCATCTCCGAAATCTACCCGCTGAAAGTACGAGGCTCGGCCGAAGGAACTGCGGCCTCTTCAAACTGGGCGGCAAACTTCGTGGTCTCGCTCACTTTCCTCACCCTGGTGGAAAAGTTCGGTCCTACTTGGACTTTCTGGCTCTACGGTGTTCTCTCCATCGCCGCGTGGGTCTTCTCCTACAAGCTCGTGCCCGAAACCAAAGGCCGCACCCTAGAAGAAATCGAAGCCTTCTGGCACCGGGATAAATCCCAGGCGTAAACGTCATGAAAATATATTGGGGATGCGACGTGGGCGCGCGGTTAGCGCGATGGCGGTTTGGGAGTTTCAGCAGGGGGAGTTGGGCTCGCAGGCGTCGTAGCGGGACTTGGTGCACTCTGCGCGGGCGGCGGGTATTGCAGCGCGAGGTAAGCGCGGTTGAACGCAGAGTGTTGCGTTCCCGGCGCGATCACGACAGCTTGAACGGTGTAGCGTCCGCCCTGCAGTTTCGCCAGGGGCAAGCTGATGCGGAACGACGCCGTGTACTTCTTGGCATCCACTTCCGAGGGCGCCAACAAGGGGGTCGCGTTCACCTGCAACCCATTCCGAAAAAAAATCAATCCCGCACGAAGCGAGTTTCCATCGAACGCTTCTTTGTTTTCGGTTTTTTCCGGAAAGTAAGCCTGGAAGAAAACATACAGCGTCTGGCTTTGCGTAAACAAACGCGTCACGCTGGGGACGATTGTTTCCCCGTTGATTTCGAGCGGCGAGTTCGCGAGCTTGGCCCGCACTCCCTGCCCTTTGGTCTGGACCTCCGATGATTTCTGCACCGGTACAAGCTGGCTCGAAAGCAGCACCGAGCTCAACGTCATCTTGCCCGGCTGCGCCGGCGCGACGACCAGGTTTTCTTCGAACGTGCCGATCTTCCCCGACTCATTTTCGCGCGCAACAAATTTCAGCCGATAATTCCCCGGCGCAAGCACGACGCCGCCCTGATACAGCAGATTCTTTTGATTTATCTGCTGAAACCGCTCGGGGTCCAGGTTCACTTGCGTTGTGTCGCGCAATTGCGCGACCGCTTGCCCGGAGGGCACCGCGCGGACATCGACCGCAAAATCAAATTCGGCCTCCCGCTTTCCATGCTTTTCAGCCCAATCGAGCGCGCTCGCGGAAATCTTGGCTGCGACGGGAATGTAGGTCTGCTGCTCGCTCAGTCGAAACATCCCAGTCTCGACTGCAACCGGGAGCTCGACGACAGGGTTGTCCGAATTCACCGCGTCGGCTAGCTGCTGATCGCGATCTTCCTTTTCCAAGTGCTGGAAATCGCGCGGCGCGTAATAGCCCTCGCGATAACGGATGTGCGCGCCCGGCGCGCTGACCTTCACGCGAATCGCGCGCCAGCGCCCATCGCGTTTCACATCGGCGCCCAGACGGTAGCCGATCAGGTAGTATCCGGTGTTGTCCTGCTGAATCTTCGGGAACGCTTCGCTGAGATCCCCCAAATCAAAAAAGGCTTTCCCTCCCGTGTCGGTGGAAAGAGTGGCGAGCGTGTCGCGCGAATCTTCGCGCTGGTCGGTCTGGTGAAACACGGAGGCGCCGGTGAACATCGAAGTCCCAGTGGCGGCGTTCGTGGTGGTATCCCCACCCGGCGGGACCGCAAACAATCCGCGCGAGTCGATCGAATAGATCGAAACGTCAGCGCGATTTGCAGCATCGGTAGCGGCTCGCAGCTGCGTGCGGTTTTCTTCGCCGGTTTGGGTAATGCCGCCGGTGAATTCGACGAGCGCCTTTCTTCCCGGAATCCCGCCGAGAACATTTGCCAAACCTTCCACAGCGGCGAGCTTCTGGTCGGTGTTGAAGACGTTGAATTCGGTCTCGTCAGGCGTGAAGGCCGCTCCGGTATATTCCTGAACGTCATACTCGCCGTTTTCTGCCGCAGCGTAGAGAGGGCTGGCGAGGTCGGACGAGCTGTTGGCGGTCAATTGCGCGATGGCTTTGTTGATGGTCGCGCGATCGTTGGTGAAATTTGCGAGCACGGTGATTCTTGTGGAAAAAGCGACGACGGCGACGACGTCCGCTTTAGTCATCTGCTGCTTGACGAATTTCTGCGCGGCGTCATGCGCGCGGATCAAGTCGTCGGTCTGCATGGACGTTATGTCGAAGAAAAGGACGATGAGGCGGCGATCGCGCAGTTGATCGCTGATTGCTTCCGCCGAGGGCGCGTTCGGCCCGTCATTATCAACTGGCACGACAATGGGCTTAGCGTCCTCTGCTCCCGCGGCTTCGATGCTTTCTATGTCCGCGTAAGAAAAACTGGAAATATCCTGCCGCTTGCCATTATCCGTGACGACGAATTGGTCCGCGCGCAATCCCTTGATAGGCTTGCCGGACTTGTCTGTCACTTCGACGTCAATGCGAACCAGATCCGATGATGTGCGGAGGACCGAGACCGGGCTTTGTTTGGAAGACTGAGGCGAACCGGGCACTGAAGCCGGCATGGGGACGGCGACAGGCGCAGACTGGTTTGTGGAAGGCTGGGCCGAGGGATTGGCAGATTGCTGTGGAGACTGTGCCAGGGCCAATCCTGCGACCAGGAACGCCACAACCAAGGGAGGCGCGATTGTGCGAGCGAATTTCCTCATCAGAAGTTATACCGGATCATAACATCCATGGTGCGCATCGATCCCGCGCTGGTCACGCGGCCAAATGACGACGAGCCTAGTGTCGCAGAAAGTCCCGAGAAACTTGGAGTATTGGAAAGATTTTGGACTTCCCAGCGAACGTCCAAGTGATGCCGCTCTTGCGGGCCGAACCGAAAAGATTTCGCGAGCGAGGCGTTCCAAGAGAATTTACAGGGCCCCTCAATTGCGCCGCGGTGCTCGTCGCCATAAGTGGTGGGAGCGGGCGTGGTGAAAGCGGCGGTGTTGAAAAAATTGAGCGGCGCCCCTCCGCAAATGCCTACGTTCGGATTGCCCACCTGTTGTGCGCGGAGCGAAAAACTCGCTCCTGTTCCATTGTCGGACGCAGTGCCACCGAGGTAAGCCGTAACCGGCGTGCCTGTTTGCCAAGTTACGATGTTCTGAAGCCGCCAATTGCCGAGAACATGTTCGGCCCATCCGCGGTTTCCATAGCGATGGCGCTCGCCGAAGGGCAATTCGTACACGGAGAAAAGGCGGGCTTGATGGCGGACATCAAATGATGAGAGTCCACGCTCTGCGGCAAAATTGCCGTCTTGCTGAACTACGATCGGCGTGGTGCCGCCAATCGTGCTGGCGTTATCCAGAGATTTGGCAAAGGTGTAGAACGCCTGCACGGAAACACCCTTCGTGAATCGGTGAACCAAGCGCACTTGAAGGGCGTTGTATATCGAATTCGCGCCGGATTGATCGTAATAAAAGCTATTGGCATTTGGGATCTGCAGGGCGTTTTGCGTGTTCAGCGGGCTGGTACCCAGAGGAGCCCGATTCGGAGCGCGGAGCAGATCCAAGTTTGTTCCCTTGGTGCCGGTGTAGGTCAGATCCAAAATCCAATTCTGAGTGAACGATGTCTCAGTGCCCAAGGTCCAAATCTGTGCGCTTCCGTTTTTGTAAAATGGGTTAACGCCACCCTTATTGGAGATGGTACTGCTCCCCGGAAAACCATTTTGCAGCGTGAGAACCTGCGTGGCTGAGGTAATGAGGTTTTCCGATGTGGCGAAGGGCGGTTCATATGCGAGATATTGCTGCGCGAGATTGTTGTAAATCGCTTCGTTGTAGAAAATCGAGTATCCGCCGCGAATGACGGTCTTGGGCTTGATCATTTTCGGCACCCAGGCGAATCCAATCCGCGGCGCCCAATTTCCGTAATCGCCGTGGACGAGAGCCTGCGGATAGCGGCCGTCAAACGTTCCCAGCCCACCAGGCGTGACCACGTCAACTTGCGTGGCCGTGGAATTCAAATCGAGATTAGCGATCTGGTTGTTCTCTTCTACCGGGGGCGTAGCGGCTTCGTAGCGCAGGCCAAAGAGAAGAGTGAGTTGCTTGTTCACTCGCCAGTCGTCCTGGGCATAGGTAATAAAATCCCAACTGCGCAGATAGATGTTGGGCCCAAATTGTACGGTCGTGCTGTAAGGCAGACCCAAAAGGAAATCGGCAATCTCGTAGAAGGGCTCGGTCTGAGGACTGAGTGGTACAGGCTGGCCAGTCGAAGTCAATTGTGAGGTCATCACACCGGTAAAATTAAATAACCCTCGCGGCTGAGGATTGGATTCGGAGTTGAGCTGGATGCGGCGCACCTCACCCCCAAAGGTCATTGTGTGTTTCCCGTGAACCCACTTCAAACTGTCCCCCAAGCGGAACGTCTGGTTGCGAACGAGCGAGGGAACCGGATCGTTCAACCCGGAAAGGCTGGTGAAACTGATCGCGGGAATGCCGAAAGTGAGTGGATCAGTGGAGACCCCGGTAATTCCGAGATTTCCTGCGATGTTGTTCTTGAAGGAATTATCGCTGAGTATTTGAGTGCGACTCCGGCTCCAGTTCAGCTGCGTGCTTTCCACGAGGTGCGGGCTCCAGTTGTGCGAAAGCCCCAGAGTCACCGACTGATTCAAACTTGATTGAGTGCCGGCCGTGTCCGGAAAATTGCCGAAAGTGTTCTGCCGCTGGGAATTCAGATTGTAAGCCCCGTTCAGGCTGAACTTGGAATTGATGGTGTGAATCACGTGGAGGTTCAAAATGTCGTTATTTATCGGCACGGTCGTTTGCAACAAAAAGTTTTGCACGCTTCCGGGCAGGTTCGCCATGGGATAAAAGGCGAGGAGCCCCGCGGCAGCGGAATTTATTGCCGGAATTTGGCATCCGTTGCCAAGAGGAGTGCGCGGGCCGGTGAAATTCGAAAATGGATTGAATATCGTAATCCCGAGGCCGCAGAAGTCTCCGGTGCGTTCAGCCGCCGTAGGCACGGTGGAATAAGTGTCTAGCGCACTCGATTGAATCTCATGCTGGTAGTTGATGAAGAAATATGTGCGGTCGCTGCCATTATAAATGTGAGGGATTTTTAGCGGGCCCCCTAGATTGCCACCAAAGCGCTCGTCGTAGAAGCTAGGCTTAGGAACCTGGTTTCCCGTAATTGAATACGGTTTGGCATCCAGCGCGGAATTCGAATAGCGGTCGTAAAAACTAAATCGAACGCGGTTCACCGTTTGACGGCCCAATCTTCCTCGCCCTCCAAACATTCCTCCGCCACCGCCTCCACCGGGGCCACCCGGCCCGCCTGCCCCACCAGGGCCTCCGGGGCCGCCTTGACCGAAAAGTTGTCCACCGCCGCGACCACCAGGACCGCCGCCAGGAGTGCCGGGGATTATTCCGCCGAGGCCGGAACTTCCGGGGCCGCCGCTCATGAGGCTCTGGCCCACGGTTCCTTGCAACAAGAAAGAATCGGAGGTCGCATTTGAATTATTGCCGGCCGAAAGCGCGAGTCCGGCCTGAGGCCCTTCGTTCCCGGAGGCGTTCGTTTCCGTTGCTTGCGGATTTGTTCCTTCGCCCGTCAATTCGGTCTGTTCGAAACCGCCCCCTGCCAGGCCTGCACTGATTGCATTGGTCACTCCCGCCGGCAATTGTCCTCTGCCTCCGGGTCCTCTCCCAGAGCCCGCTGAGTTCGAGCCTGGAGCATTCGCGGAATTCGCGGGGTTCTGACCACGAGCCTGCCTGTTTCCGGCAGAGCTTGGCCGATTTGAGGAAGGGTTTCCGGGAGTCGCCGAAAGCTCTGCGAGAGTTGCGACGCGAAGGACGACCGGAACGGGACCTGGCGGAACAATGGGAACTTCGACAACGAGCGATGATTGGACAAATCCAAGCTGACTTGCCTCTATTCGATATTTCCCGTCGGCGATCTGCGGAAATTCAAACTTGCCGGTTTGGTCGGTCCAGCTCATCCACACTTTATTTGTGACGGTGTCAATCAAGCGCACCGTAGCACCCGGAACGGGTGTGCCTTCGGACGTCCGAACGATTCCAATGACTGCTGATGGCGGGTTTGCAGACTGCTGAGCCGAACTCGGATGCGCCGACGGCAGCCAAAATAAAAAACCCACCAAAAGTTGTTCCCATCGCAAACGGCGACTCGAACTTCCTCGAGCCGGTGAGTTCATGCTATTAGCCTTTGGCACTTGGCCGCTTCATTCACCGGGAGAGTTTCCATGGCAGGTTTAAGAATACGCATGGCAAATTGATTTGGCAGCGAGAACTCCGGATATTGTTTCCTGTACTGGCGGCCCTGGCCGGCTCCACAATTCCGAAATTGGGGTAGTCCCGCTTTCAGTTCATGGAGCCGGCCAGACCATAGAGAATTTGCCAAACCTCATGGGGTCTGATTTCCCATGCGCATAAATGATTCACTTTTCAGGGCGCGACAGTTCCAGAAATCCCGGGAGAGCCGTACGAGTTGATCGCTTGCGATTCCATCTCAGGCAGTCCAAAAAGATGGAACTTCGCAGCCCTGAAAACGGAATCCTCAAGCGAAAGCCGCACAGTTCCAAGTGCGGCGGACCACCCGATTGCCTGATCCAGGCCACGCAGCCGAAGGCGCTAAGTTCATGTCCATCACGAGACGAGCACTTCAGAGAGCGTCTGGATTTCCCCATCGCCGTTTAAGGCGCAAATCACGCGTTTGGAACAAACTGTGGATTCTGTCCGCGATCGTTCTGTTGTCGCTGGGTGATGCGCCGGCGCGGAACCAGCAACAGCAAACGCCGTCGATCTCGGTGGACGTCAAGATGGTGAGTATGCTTGCGACCGTCCGGGATAAACACGGACATCTGGTCAACAAATTGAGCAAAGATGAGTTCGTATTGGAACAAGACGGCCATCCGCAAACGATCACCTATTTCGCGCAAGACTCCGATCTTCCGCTCACGCTGGGGCTGCTGGTGGACACGAGCATGAGCCAAAGGCGTGTGCTGGACCAGGAGCGCACCGCGAGCCATGGATTTCTCGATCATGTACTGCGTGAAGATAAGGACAAGGCTTTTGTGATTCACTTCGACTACGAAGTCGAACTGCTCCAGGACCTCACTTCTTCTCGCCAGAAGCTCGAAGCGTCTCTCGACACGCTGGGTGAGCCGGAATTTTCGCAGACGGCAGGAGGCAGTTCGAGCGGCGGCGGCCATGGTTCGTACGGCAGAGGCGGCGGTGGCACGCTGCTCTACGACGCTGTGTACCTTGCGTCGAACGAAATAATGAAAAAACAGCAGGGGCGCAAAGCACTCATCATCCTTTCCGATGGAGTGGACCGCGGAAGCAAAGAGACTTTGCGAGACTCCATTGAAACAGCCCAGCGCGCAGACACTCTTGTTTACTCCATTCTGTTTGCGGACAAAGAAGAATACGGCAACGGCGGAGGTTCGCACATGGGAGGCGGGGGAATGGGAGGCGGCGGGCACCGGCGATACCCGCAGGAATCGCGCCCCGATGGAAAAAAAATTCTCGAGCAAATATCCAGAGAAACGGGCGGTCGATTTTTTGAAGTCTCCAAAAAACAGCCCATCGATCAGATTTACGCCGCGATTGATGAGGAACTCCGCAATCAGTACGGCCTGGGCTATGTCCCGGATAAAGCCGACGTCGCCCCGGGCTATCACAAGATTCATCTCACCGTGAAGCAGAAGGATCTGACGGTACAAACGAGGGATGGATACTACGCGGATCGTTAGTTCGGAAGCGTTTCGCGAACGATCCGCAAACGTCAGAGCGGGTACGGGATTGGGGATCGCGTAACGGTAATCCAGCGCAGTTCGGTGAACTCTTCCAGAACCGCCGTGCCGCCGAATCGTCCCCAGCCGCTGTCTTTCACGCCACCGAACGGCATCTGCGGTTCGTCGTGAACTGTCGAGCTGTTGATGTGGCACATGCCGGTCTCAAGGCGCTCGGCTATTTTCATCGCCTTGTTGATATCACGACTGTAAATCGCGCTGGAGAGACCGTACTCCGTGTCGTTGGCGATCCGCAGAGCGTCTTCACTATTTTCTGCGATGACAACGGAAACAAGCGGACCGAATGATTCCTCGAAGTAAACGCGCATGTCTTTTGCGACACCATATAAAACGGTGGGTGTGAAACAGGGGCCCGCTGCTTTTCCGCCGCAGAGCAGCCGCGCACCTTTACCAAGTGCGTCAGCGATGAGAGCTTCCAAGCGATCGATTGTGGCTTTATTTATGACTGGACCGATCTGCGTATCCGGCTGAAGCGGGTCTCCAACTTTAAGAGTGACAGTCTTGGCTACCAGCCTTCGCGCGAATTCTTCGGCGATTGGCCTCTCGACTACGATCCGCTCGGTGGACATGCAGATCTGTCCCTGATTCATAAAGGCGCCGAATTTCGCGGCTGCCACTGCGGATTCGAGATCCGCATCCTCGAGAACAATCAGCGGAGCTTTGCCGCCCAGCTCCAGCACGGTTCTCTTCAAATATTTCGCGGCCTTTTCGGCGATGATGCGGCCTATTTTCGTCGAACCCGTAAAATTAATCCTGCGCGTTTTGGGGTGGGCAATCAATTCGTCCACAACATCCGCGGCATCCTTGGGAGCATTCGTAATAACGTTGATGACGCCTTTGGGAAATCCAGCCTGTTGCAGTATTTCTGCGATGGCGAGATGGGTTCCCGGCGACTCCTCTGAAGCCTTAAGGACTACAGTGTTTCCATAAGCGAGAGGAAGTGCGATTGCTCGCACGCCAAGAATGAGTGGCGCGTTCCAGGGAGCAATTCCCACCACAACACCGACGGGTTGTCGCGTCGCCATGGCCACCGTGTCGGGAAGATCCGACGGAATAATCTCTCCGACTAGCCCGTAGGTTTGCGCAGCAGCTTCGCGCAGAATTCCGGCGCCCAGGATGCAATTGAATATCCCCCAGCCGAAAGTCCCGCCCGTTTCCTCCGTTATCAACCTCGCAATCTCCGGTTGGCGGGAGTCCATCACGTCGGCCGCCTTCAAAAATAGACTGCGGCGTATTCCAGAAGGCGTCGCGCTCCAAGCGGAGAATGCCGCGGAGGCAGCCTCCACCGCGCGCGCAGCATCCTGTCGCCCGGCCGCGGCCACGCGCGCAATTACTTCACCCGTGAACGGGTTCCGCTTCTCGAACTTGCCGCCATCGAAGGCGTCAGTCAGTGCGCCATCGATGAACATTTGTTGGTTTCGTACCGAATTTGCCGGCACTCGTCTCTCCTAAGGCATAGTTGTACCACTAATTTCAATTGAGCCCCGGACTGATGCAAATTTCTTCCGAAAAAATTCGATTATCGCACAGCAGGAAAATGTTGACGACTTCAGCAGGTAAAAGTCACAGAGTAAAACTTCCACTGGAAGCTGTTGCTATGCTTGCTCTCGCAAGTGCAAGGAGAAAAGCTGGTGCGCAATTCCCGGGGCTACCAGACCGGCCTTGTTGTTCTAGTGTTCTTCACTTGGGGTACGGTATTTCTCGACCGGATGAGTCTGGTCTACCTGGTCCCGTTCATTGCTCCCGATCTTCATCTCTCGCACGGCCAAGTTGGTCTGCTGGTATCAGCGCTCGCCCTTACCTGGGCGGCGTCGTCTTTAATTTTCGGAGCGCTTTCGGACCGCATCGGCCGGCGCCCGGTACTGATTCCGGCGGTATTTGCGTTTTCCGTTTTGTCCTGGCTTTCCGGTATTGCGCGATCTTTTGCACAGCTTTTCGTCATCCGCTCGCTGATGGGAGTAGCAGAGGGCCCCACGTGGTCCACGATCACCGCAACTGTTGAAGCGTCTTCAAAGCCCGAATCGCGTGGGCGAAATGTCGGCATCGTGGTCAGCGCGGCTGCTCTGGTGGGACTAGCAATTGCTCCGGTGCTCACCACGCAAGTTGCTGCGAGGTACGGGTGGCGTTCCGCTTTCTTCATCGCGGGAGTTCCGGGCGTAATCCTGGGTCTGCTCCTTTGGCGCTACCTTCGAGAACCAAAACCGATCGACTCGGAAATGGCGCACCACAAGCCTTCCTTGAAGGGATATCTCTCGATCCTGCGGCTTCGAAATATATGGCTTTGCTGCATCGCAAGCGCCGGCTTCATGACCTGGCTTTACGTGATGAATGCTTTTGCGCCTCTTTACATCACCGAGGTGTCGAAACATTCGGCTACGTTGGCCGGCTTGGTGATCGGAGCCAGCGGGCTGGGAGCCTTCATCTGGGGTTGGATTTTCCCTTGGGTCTCTGACCGCGTTGGACGCAAGCCCACGCTTCTGTTCGTCGCGCTTCTTTCTGCTGCGGTACCCTTGACGTATCAAATATCGTACCTGGTCGCGCATCCTTGGCTCATGGCTACGGCCGGTTTCATTGCTAATGGAGGACAAGGAATCGCAGCGCTGACCATCGTTCTGATTCCCACGGAGAGCGCGCCCCCGCAATTTGCGGCGACTGCTATCGGATTGTCCACGCTGGTCGGGGAAGTGTGCGGCGGCACGTTGGCCCCTACCGTTGCCGGCGCTTTCGCCGAGCATTATGGTCTTGTCGCACCGCTTTGGATTGCCTCCGGCGGAGCAATCCTCGTTTTTCTCGCCGCTCTNNGACATCCGGTTCGTAAATTTCCAGGTAATTGACACGGTGACCGGCGCTGTTCGGCTCCATCCCCCTATTGATGGTTTTTTTCAAGGCGAGCGGAGGGTCTCCTTCCGCGCCCATGTTTCCGCTGTTGCGTTCGCAAGAGGTGCGCAACTGAAAACCGGTAATAATTCGCCCGTTGTAACTAATCACCAGAGGGACGCCGTGAGGACCGCGCTCCTTCTCCGGATTTCCATCGAGATTGCTATTCTGAAGTGCAAATCGACGTCCCAAGATACTAATTCCCTCTTCGATAATCGCTTCCTTGGTGGGCTTGCCCTCCTGCTCATCGCGTTTATGCCGGTCATTTACAATCAGGCCAAATCCCAGTGACAGCGAAACGTACTGGCTCGGAAAGTCGGCCGCATACACTCGCAGCACCTTCTTCCATGCGTCTATATATTTCTCCGGGGTATAACCGACACTGCGCCACTTCTGAACATCTTCTGGCGATTTAGGCAACGTGAACTCGGCAGATACCGATGTCGGTCCGGCAGCAGCGGCTATTCTGAAAGCAGGAGATTTTCCATACCTGGCGCTCAGTTGTTTCAGGAAAGCGAACCAATGGGAGAGGTACACCTCGTCCCATGGCAGCGGAAGCGGTGCGAGGGTGCCTTTACCGGGGCCATATTGTAACGGAAACATTTCGGTCTTCGCGCCTTCCAGAGCCCAAGCGGGAGAAAAAAAACCAGGGAAGATAAGGAGTTGAACCCATTTGTTCGATGATTCCGCAGCGGCGAAAAGTTGATCCAGCTTCAACCAATCCGGTTTTCCCTGGACCGGCTCAAGGTCGCGCCAATGGATCTGCAAGGCGACGCCACTGATGTAGGGATTCTTCAGTGCAGCCAGATCCAATCGATCCTGTTGAGGATTGTTCTCTATGACGACAACGAGTCCTTTTGGTGATGCGTCATCCGTGGATGCCCGGGACTGCCCTGGTTTTGCCGCTCCAGGGAATAGCAGCATAGCTCCAACCAAAACAATCACGACGTGAATAGCAGCTCTTGAGGATCTTGGGGCACGGTGTATCAACATCGCTGCCTCCTCAGATCATTGGTAAGTGTGGCGCGCCCGGAGGGATTCGAACCCCCGACCCTCTGCTTAGAAGGCAGACGCTCTTTCCAACTGAGCTACGGGCGCATCTTTTCCGTATTGTAACATCTGCACCGAATTGCTTCAGGGGTTCTTGATTCGCGGAGGGCATATAGTTTAGTGCTGCACGCCGTTCCAGAATTTCTGATCAGGTTCCCAGCAGATTGATTTGCAGTTTCTCGTATCCGTGCTCGCGCGCCCACAGGTCCAGAGGTATCGTCGCCAGCTCATCCACAACGGGAACCGCCAGCCCCGTCTTCGTTAGATCGATGCTCTTGAGGTAGACATGGCACGTGTCGCAGACGTCCACGCGGACGTGCGCGATTTCCGGCGCCGAATAAAATGCCATTTGCGGTTCTCTCTCTTCTCCGCACGCTGGGCAATAAATCCTTCGAAAAGCCCATTCGTGCGCGCAGAGCATGCAAATCAGAGACTTTTTCCCACCGTCGCCTTCACTCCGCAATACGCCGACGATCGGCTTGCCGCCGCAAAGCGGGCAGGTGGATGGAGTTCCATCTACGATCGCGATTTCGCGGTGATCGGCAAGATACTCGGCATAGGGTTGAAGAAATATCCATGCCAGCAAGCGATCGGAAAAATTTGCATCGTGCGAATCGCCAGCCTCCGCAAGCCCAGAGATGTCCGCGGCCGCGGGCAATTCCGGATCCCCATGCCAGAAATCTTCGATCGCCTGTTGCCATCCCGCCGGGCCCTTCTGCGCCAATTGAACGGCGGCCTGGGCAAGCGGCGCCGGTGCAATCTGCTGTATCACGGATAGAAATGGGGAAAACCGCGGCAGGAGGAGGAAAAGATCCAATTCGTCTCGGAGAGGACGGTCAGCGGAAATCTTGGGCGAATCCGCCAGGGCTTTCTGAATTTCCGCATAGAGGCTTTTCTGGAACGTCGCCACGCGCGCGTAAAAGCGCAGTCCTTCAGCGGCGAATGAATACGTTGAGCTTAATTCGGTGGCGCGGCGGATTCGGCGATCCCACTGCGCAGGAATCATTGATTGGGACGGGATTTACCAGTGACCTGGTAATACCATTTGCGGTGAAACGTCCAGGCCCAGGCGCGCGTAACAGTTCCGTAAACCATGGACGCGAAACTTCCTTCTTCCAAGAGCGTGCTCATGTAAACGTGAATCAAGAATAGGCCGATGGTGATTAGCGCTACGCTAGCGTGAATCAGGATCGCCACATAGCGCAAAATGTGGAAACTCCACGGAACGGCTTCAACGTACCAGAGCACAAACCCGGAGAGAAGCAGAAGAATTGTGCTGCCCACCATGGCCCAAAAGTAGATTTTCTGTCCCCAGTTAAAGCGCCCGACGGGAGGGAGTTTGTCGTCCTCATTATTTATGTAGGCTTTGATGTTATCCGCCCAGACGCGATCGTCGTGATCCATTTCCATATCGCCGCCCCATTGCACGAACATCAAGAACTGGGAAACGGTGAAGAACAAACCGAACCAAGGGTGCCAGAATCTCGCGGTTGGTCCGCCGCCGACAATCGCGGCCAGCCAGTAAAGGTAAGGTGTCCAGAAAGCGAGCCCGGTGATCAAACAGTAGGAATATGTTAGTGCGCCAAACCAATGGTTCACGCGTTCGACAAACGAATAACGCGGGATTAGTTCCTCGTCGAAATCCGTGGTCGTTCGAGGACGCCGTACCGTATCAGTGGTACTCATGAAGGCCCCCGATCTTCCGGCGGGATCGGTTCTTCTCTCTTCGGCCCGACTCGCAGGTAATGCAAGGCGAGGCCGACGATGCCGCCGATCATGGCCAAATTCCCCAGCCATTTCAGCGGTTTTTTCCATAGCCAGACCGAATAGGGGATGTGCGGATCTTTTGGCAGCCCGCCGTACAATTCAGGATTCTTGGCATCGTGCAGGACGTAGATCACGTGTGTTCCGCCCACTCCGGCAGGATCGTACACTCCCGCGTCGGCGAACCCGGAGACGTCGCGAAGCTGTTCCGCACGAGATTCCGCAAGATCCTTCATGTCCGATTTCGTGCCGAAGTGCAGGCAGCCCGTGGGGCAGGCTTTAATGCAGGCCGGTTCGAGACCCACCGAGACGCGATCGTTGCACAGCGTGCACTTGAAAACTTTGTGCGCCTCCGGGCTGAATTTTGGAATGTTGAAAGGGCACCCGGTGACGCAATAGCCGCAACCGATGCAATGCGCTTCCTGGAAATCCACGATGCCGTTGGCGTACTGCACGATGGCGCCGTCCGCCGGACATGCTTCCAGACAGCCCGGCTCTTCGCAGTGCATACACTGATCTTTGCGCATCAGAAGCATCATGCTGCCGTCGTCGCGCTCGTGCTCGTTGAATTTGATCAGGTTCCAGTAATTCCACGCCGTCTCCGGCATCGTCTGGTAGCTGTTGGCAAAAGTCGTTTGACTGAAGGTGTAACCGTTCCATTCCAGGCAGGCCACTTCGCAAGCTTTGCAACCGATACACGTGGTGGTGTCGACGAGCTTGCAGACTTGGAATTCGCGGTTTAGCCCGGCGCCCGGCACCGTCCCGGCATGTCCCGAGATTTTGATTATTTCCGTTGACGCCTGGCTCATCGTCGCTCCCTACGCCTTCTCGACTTTCACTAGGAACCCTTTGGATTCAGGGGTATGGGCATTGGGATCGGTCACGGCGGGCGTCAGCAAATTCGCCGGAGTCCGCGCGTTTCTTCCTTCATCCTCGTCGATGCCGCGGAAGCCCTGGTGAATCGGCAAACCTATCTGGTAAACCTTTTTCCCATCGATCATCATCGGCTTCAGCCGCCGCGTCACAAAAGCTTTTGCCGTGTAGGTTCCCCTCGCGCTGATCACATGGATCATGTCCGTCCCGCGAATTCCCTTTTCGTCTGCCAGTTCGACCGGAATTTCCACAAACGGCTCCGGGATCAACTGGACATTCATCGGATTATTTTTCGTCCAGTAGTGATACTGCTCCGTCAACCGGTACGTCGTGCACACGATGCTGTATTCTGCCGGGTCGCCAAATTTGTCGTACGGCGACTTGAATTTTTTCACCAGCGGATTATTCGATTGGTCCGGGTGCAGCAGGTTCTTGGTGGGGCTTTCGATCGGCTCGTAGTGCTCCGGAAACGGCCCGTCCGCCAGTACGCCGATGGGAGCGAAGAGGCGACCGACGCCTTCGGGATTCATAATGAATGGCCCCAAGTGATCCTTCGGATTGGAGTCGGGCTTGAAGTCCGGTACGTCGTTGCCCACCCATTTTCCCGCCGCTTCGTTCCACCAAATCTGCTTGCGATCCGGATCCCACGGCTTCCCCGCGGGATTGCAGGACGCACGGTTGTAAAGCACGCGCCGGTTGGCTGGCCACGACCACGCCCAGTTCGGAAAAACGCCCATTCCGGAGGGATCTTCCGTGCCTCTCCTCTGAATCTGCGATCCGGCTTCCGTCCACATGCCGGAATAAATCCAATTGCCGCACATCGTGGTGCCGTCGTCCTTCAGCCATGCGAATCCGGGCAATTGCTGACCCGCCTTAATCACTTGTTTCGTCACCGGGTCCGTCAGCTCAGCCAGGGCCCTTCCGTTGAGCTCCATCGCCACCTGAGTGAGTGGAGGGTGGGCGGCGTCCGCATAGGCCCAACTCAGATTCAGTATGGGGTCGGGAAATTGCCCGCCGTCTTTCTTGTAGAGGTCCCGAACGCGCAGGAAAATCTGCGCAATGATGTCCTGGTCGAGGCGCGCTTGGCCCGGAGGCGGAACGGCGGCGTATTTCCAAGTCACCCAGCGCGCCGAATTCGTCATGCTGCCGTCTTTTTCCGCGAATCCTGCGCAGGGCAAGCGATAGACCGTGGTATTGATTTTCTTCTGTTCGTCGGTTGAGATTCCCGGAGCTCTCCAGAACTCGCTGGTCTCATCCGGATAAATTTCACCGACGACCAGCCAATCGGCCTTCTTTAGAGCATTGATGTTCTTGGTCGTGTCCGGGCCGATCATCACGCCGTTCATGCCGAAGGCCATCATGCCCTTGACCTTGCCGTTGTACATATCCTCCCAGATGTGCGTCCACGAATAATCGCGGTCAATCTTGGGCAGGTACTCGAAAGCAAACCCGTTCTCTTTCGTGGCGGCGTCGCCGTACATCGACTTCAGCAGGGACACGAAAAACTTCGGCGTGTTCTGGTAGTAGTTCATCGAATCCCACGGCGTTGGTTTCGACGCTGTCGGTGTTACTCGTTTCAGATAGGTAGGCAGGTCCACGTCGTCCGGAACGGGAGCTTTCAAGTATCCAGGCAAAGAATCGTAAAGCCCCGCCATGTCCGTTGCGCCTTGAATATTTGAATGGCCGCGGAGCGCGTTCACACCGCCACCGGCTCTTCCCACGTTGCCCAACAGAAGTTGAATCATCGCGGCGGTTCGGATGATTTGCGTTCCGAAGGTATGCTGCGTCCAGCCGACAGCGTAGATGATCGTCGCGACTTTTTTCATGTCGCCGTCTTTCCGGACGGACGTAAACAGTTCAATAGCCTTCAGGTACTGTTCCTTGGGGATACCGGTGATGCGCTCGACGGCTTCCGGGGTGTACCGCGAATATTGCTGCTTCATCAGTTGAAAGACGCAGCGCGGATGCTGAAGGGTCAAATCGTATGCGACGTTCGGCGGCAGAACCGGAGGTGGCGCCGGCCCAGCGGGCTTCCCTGGCGCCGGTTCGGGAGCGTGACCCGAGGCAGCGCCCGCGGAAGATGCCGCCGCGGCGGCCGCGTGTGTCGGAGTCGCGGGAGCGTCCGTTTTGCCGCTGAAGTCTCCGCCCTCCTGATAATTCCAGGTGGTCTTGTCGTAAGTGCCCGACCCGGAGTTAAACCCGGAGTACAAGCCATCCTCGGGAAGTTTGAAACCTTCCTTAACGATGAACGCGGCATTCGTATAATTGACCAGATACTCCTTCGCGTACCGATTGTTCTCGATAGCGTAGCGAATCAGCCCGCCGAGGAATGCGATGTCAGTGCCGGCGCGAATCTGGACGAAGAGGTCGGCAGTAGCGGAGGTGCGGGTGAAGCGCGGATCTACGGAAATCAGCTTGGCGTTGCGGTTGCGCTTGGCCTCCATCGCCCACTTGAATCCGCAGGGATGGTTTTCGGCCGGATTGCCGCCCATGATCAACATCATGTCGGTGTTCTTGATGTCGATCCAGCCGTTCGTCATCGCCCCGCGTCCAAACGTTGGTCCCAAACTTGAGACCGTGGGGCCGTGTCAAACACGGGCTTGGTTTTCTAAATACACCAAGCCCAGACTCCTCATTGCTTTCACTACCAAATAATTGAATTCGTTTGTATCCGTGCAGCCGCCGATGAAGGATATTCCTTCGCACCGATTCACGGTGCGGCCGTTCGCATCCTTTTCCACGAACGACGCGTCGCGGGTTTTCTTGGTCCATTGCGCAATCTCATTTAGCGCCGTGTCCCAGGAAATATCCTGCCAGTCGGTCGCACCAGGCCTTCGTACTTGCGGCTTCGTCAGCCGCCGCGGATTGAGCATGTCCTGTTCTAGCGAAGAGCCCTTCGGGCACAGCGTCCCGCGGTTGGTAGGATGATCGGGGTCGCCTTCGACGTGGATCACTTGCGGCGTGACGTTCTTGGCCTTGTCGCCGATGGTGTAAATGAGAACGCCGCAGCCCACGGCGCAGTAAGGACACGTTGAGCGCGTTTCGGCAGCGCGTGCAATCTTTAACTCTTTGAGTTGGGCGTAGGCGGGCTTGAGGTCGAATCCAAAGATTGTGGCGGCAACACCGCCGACAGCCGCTACCTTAAAGAAGTCTCTGCGGGACGTCTGCATCGAAGGGACCTCCGCATCCTTTCAAGAATCGGCGACCCCTATTTCTTAGACCTCGATGGGTCATTTGTCAAGGTGCACGAAAGGGAAAATGAGAATTTGGGTATCTCTGAATACCGAACCTTTTCATACTCGGGAAGCGAGCTTTGTCGTTTATGGACTTTTCCAGGCGACATTGGCGGCACCGATCAACGGAAGCTCTTCGTTCAGAATGACGCGGATCGGAATTTGGGCGAGGAAGTCGGCGAGCTTCTCTTTGTGTTTCACGGCTGCTGCGAAGCGGCCATTCTTCAGCTTGGGCAAAACTTTAACCGCGATTCCTCCGGCGATGTAAATTCCGCCGCGCGCGACGTTGCGGAGAGCCAGGTTCCCTGCTTCGGAGCCGTAGATTTCGACCCACAAATCCAGTGTTGCCACGCACACAGGACACTCACCAGAAAGGCCGCGGCGGGTGATTTCGGGCGCGGGATCCACGGAATGATCGTCAAAACCGGGATGGCGCACGGAAGGGTTCAGGAACTCATGCACGCGAAAAAAACCTCGACCGGACAGGATGGCTTCAGCGCTCACGAATTCTTCACGCTGCTTAATGAATTTCCACAGATCGGCGTGCTGCGCCGTGTTCGGGGAGTAGTCGGAATGGCCAGATTCGGTAGCCATCGGCAAGTGGCGCTTGCCGTCCCAAAACAATACGCCTTCGCCCAGGCCGGTTCCTGCGGCGATGATTACTTGAGTTGCTTGAGGAGTTGAAACTCCGGCGTAAATAGTTTCAATGTCCTGCGGCTCGAGAACTTCAATACCGTAGGCGGACGCTTCGAGGTCGTTCAGCAAGCGCACATACGCGAGGCCCAGATGTTTCGCGACCGAGGCGCCGTCCACGACCCACGGCAGGTTCGTGCCACGCACTCGATTGTTCACCACCGGGCCGGCGATTCCAAAAGAGGCGTGCGTAATTTTGGCGCCCGTGCCGCTCAAAAAGAGACTGATGATCTCTTCCAGGCCGGAATGTTCGCTGCTCGCGAAGCGCTTGCGCGCCACGCACACGAGTTTCTCGCGCTGCACATCGAATAGCCCGAGATTCGACTTGGTTCCTCCCAAGTCTCCCGCAAGAATCATCGAACCCCTCCACCGCGTTCTATGAAAGCCGAATCTATATCGAACTGATTGCGAAACGCATGAGAATTCTGCGCGTCAAAGGCTTACAACGGGCGCCAGTGCCGACCTTCAGAAACTGCCAAATCATCCGCGGCCCGCGGACCTTCGCTGCCGGCGGGATAGTTCGGAAAAGGCGGCGCGGAAGCGTCTTGCCAGGCGTTCAAAATGGGATCGACGAGAGCCCAGGCCGCCTCAACGCTGTCAGCGCGATCGAAAAGCGTGGCGTCTCCTCGGATACAATCATTAATTAGCGTGGAGTAAGCTTCGCGCGAGACCCCGCCGAAAGTCGCCCGATACTGAAAATCCATTGTTACTGGCGAAATATGCATTTGGCCGCCCGGCGCTTTCGCTCCAAAAGAAAGCGAAATCCCCTCGTCAGGCTGGATATTGAGGACGATGGAATTGAGTTCGGTGCTCTCGCCGCGAAAAACCTTGTGCGGGGCCGGCTTAAATTGGATGACGATCTCGCTGATCCCTTTCTTCAAACGTTTTCCTGTGCGCAAATAAAAAGGAACGCCGCTCCAACGCCAGTTATCCACCAGAAGCTTCATCGCGACGAAAGTCTCCGTCGGAGAATCCGGCTTGACTCCCGGCTCCTGGCGATAACCCACCACCGGTTTTCCATCTTCCTGCCCAGCAGCGTACTGCCCTCGGACCACGTATTTCCAAATGGCGTCGGGAGTGAACGGCCGAATCGATTGCAGCACTTTGATCTTTTCGTTACGCACGGAAGTTGCGTCAAACGTAGCCGGCGATTCCATGGCAACGAGAGACGTGAGCTGGAGCACGTGGCTCTGAATCATGTCGCGCATTGCTCCGGCAGATTCGTAAAACGCCGCGCGGCGCTCGACTCCCAAAGATTCTGCGGCGGTAATCTGCACATGATCGATGTAGTTGCGGTTCCACAAAGGCTCGAAAATTCCGTTGCCAAAACGGAAGACTAGTAAGTTTTGCACCGTCTCTTTGCCCAGATAATGGTCGATGCGGTAGACCTGGGACTCATCGAACACGCTGAGAAGCTTCTCGTTAAGCGCACGCGCGGAATCTTGATCGCGTCCAAACGGCTTTTCGATGATGACGCGCGTCCACGATTTGTCGGACTTGGGGCGGGCGAGATTAGCCTTTCCCAGCTGCTCGATAACTTTCAAATAGATTTCCGGAGGAGTGGCGAGATAGAAAAGGCGATTGCCGCCGAGTTGAGCCTCGCTGTCAAGCGCGTCTAGGCGCTCCGCAAGACGGCGAAATGCTTCCGGATCGTCATAATCCCCGGCAAAGTACTGAAGATGTTCTAGGAATTCACCGCGCCTGTTATCGTTAGCCTCCGGCGCCTTGGCTTTTGTGAGTGCCTCAGCCGACTTGCGCCGGAATTCGGCATCGTCCATTTTTGTCCGCGAAAATCCCACCAAACGAAATCGCGGTGCAAGACAAGCATGGAAAGCAAGGTCGTAGAGCGCAGGCAGAAGTTTTCGCTGCGCCAGGTCGCCCGAAGCTCCAAACATTACGATGGCGCAGGGCTGAGAAGGGACTTCGCAATAGTAAGCGTCAACCCGCGGCTTTTCAGTAGTTTCTGATGCTTGGGCAGTCACCATAGTCTCCCTGAGGTTCGGCGCTCGCAGCCGAGCGAGCGTTTCTCTTTCTCAATCCCAAAAACTTTCCGAAAGAGCCTACCATAATTATTGGTATGCGTTGCTCTCATCTGGCGGCCTGCCGGTGAACCTGCCGCGCTAGCTGGAATTTATCCCGCCGTTGAAGTATCTTCAATTACAGGACATTTCAGAGGAGGCTTCATGGCAGACGAGAAGCGTTCGGATAGCGCGGGGACAGCCGCCCAGCCTGCGACTCAAGGTGTACACATGGTGAAGTGCGTTAAATTCGGCAAAGAGATGCCGGGGCTTGACCGTATTCCGTGGAAGGGCGAAATCGGAAAGCGCGTTTACGACAATGTTTCGAAGGAAGCATGGAAGTTGTGGGTGGAGCATTCCAAAATGATTATGAACGAATTCCGCTTGAATCCGCTCGATCCCAACGGAATGAAGGTGATGGAAGAACAAATGGAAATGTTTTTCTTCGGGGAAGGTTCGAAGCTGCCCGAAAGTTACGTGCCACCGAAACATTAGGCTCAATATTTCTGCGAATCGGCCGCTCACATAGTGGGAATACGCTAAAATGGGAACCGAATCCATAACAGGAGAACTTATTCGCGCATGAGCCGCACATCGAAAAATTCTTTTTCCACGCGCTCGGCATTGCGCTCCGGCGATGAATCGTCTGAAATTTATCGTTTGAGCGCGCTTGAACGCGCCGGCGTGGGAAATGTCGCGCGTCTGCCATTCTCTCTGAAAGTCCTGCTGGAAAATTTGTTGCGGCATGAAGACGAGCGATTCGTGTTCGCGGACGATATTCGCGCGCTGGCGGGCTGGGATCCATCGAGCGCGGAAGGCGCCAC
>PLZZ01000212.1 GCA_003153585.1 Acidobacteriota bacterium
CCAAGTGGTCGTAACCTTGGCTTTCCAGCCAGCGAAGAGTCCGTCGGACATCCAGCACCGCCTGCCGGTTCGCCTGCAGCGTGAGTCCAATATTAGGACCTACAAGATGATCGCCGCGCGGATGATCCGGAATCGCGCGGCGGTCGTGATACGGCAAGCTCATCTTCACCGCCGTGATCCCCAAACGATTGAGCCACCGGCAAACATCCTGCTGCTCCTCCCAACGCGCGTTCCATTGCGCCAGCACGACGACCGCCGGACCCGTGTGCCGCGCGCGAAAAACCTGCGCGTGCACGCGATTGTTTCCCGGCCAGGGAGATTCAATCGCGCTCGTGAACGTGAGAACATCGTCGGCCAGCAAATAGTCGTCAGCCGGCGTGACGGCATACCATTCATCACTGTGCTCGAGTGTGTGCTCCACAAATCGGTCGAGGAAGCCGCGCGGGTCGGCTTCTTTCGCGTCGCCGCCGATGTGTTCCAGCCCCCATGCAAACGGAAGCGTGCGCCGGTTGGGTTCCTGCGCCCAGCGCATGTGTTCGTACCGCCGTATCTTCTGTTCGAGCCAAGCCATGGTATGCAAACCATCGAATATATCGTAGAGCCGCGNNGCGCTGGATATGGCAAATTCGAGAGGTGCCCCCTGAACTCTTCATCGGGATTTTCGTCTTCCTATTCGGCCTGATCATAGGCAGCTTCCTGAACGTCTGCATCGTGCGCATCCCCGGCGGAAAATCGATTGTGATGCCCGCGTCCGCTTGCCCAAAATGCGCGGCGCCCATTCGCCCGTACGACAACATTCCAGTCCTCAGCTATCTGGTCTTACGCGGAAAATGCCGTGCGTGCAAGACGCCCATTTCGCCCCTGTATCCGCTGGTTGAATTGCTCACCGGCATTCTTTTTTTGGCCTGCTATCTCGCGTTCGGTTTAACCATCGACGCTCTTAAATGGGCCGTGTTTTCCGCAATCATGATCGTTCTCGTTTTCACCGACCTCCGCGAACGCCTGCTTCCTGATCTGGTGAATTACACCGGCCTCGCGCTCGGACTTGCGCTTAGCTTTTTCACCAAGCCGACCGACGGCACCGCGCTGTGGATCGCCAATCATATTTTCGAGTTCCCTCCCCCCGCTCCGGTGCTCTCTTTCGCCGACGCAATCTTTGGCGCAGCTTTTGGAAGCGCGCTGCTTTGGCTCGTGTCGGAAGCCTACTTTCGGTTGCGCGGCCGAGAAGGCATGGGCCTCGGCGACGTAAAAATGATGTTGATGGCCGGAGCCTTCCTGGGAACGAAACGCACGCTGCTCACGATTCTCGCAGGTTCTTTGCTGGGCAGCGTTTTGGGCGTAGCCGTGATCGTGGCGCGGCGCAAGGAAGCCGACTACGAGTTGCCATTTGGAACATTTCTTGGAATGGCCGCATTGCTGGTGGTGTTTTTCGGCACGCCGGTCGTAAACTGGTATCAATCGTTGCTGATGGTGCGATGAAAATGAATACTTCCCTGATACTCTCGCTCATTCCCAAGCGTCCACCCGGCCCTCTGCCGTTCAGCCTGGGGTACGCCGCGGCGCTGCTTGTAGTACTTCTCCTCGGCGTCGTAGCGCTCTTCTACGTGATGCGCAAAATGCTGCACGATGATTCGCGCCCTCGGGGCGGCGATTGGGCCAGCCCGAATCCCGACACCGACAATGCTTCGGCATTCATGGCTGCCTCGATGCAGGGTGTGATTGAAAAATTGCGAGCGCAGGAAAAAGAGCTTGCCCGCTTGCATTTGCTGGCGCAGGAGCGCGCGCAGGAATCCGAGCGTCTGACGGAAGAGGTCACCCGCAATATGCCCACCGGCCTGTTGCTGGTAAATGCCACCGGAGCCATCAGCTCCACCAATCCCGCGGCCGAAGAAGCGCTCGGCATCCGGACTCTGCGCTACCGCTCGTACCAGGAAATACTCGGCGGAGATTCAGATCTCTCCAAAATGCTTACGGCCTGTTTGCGCGATGCCAAAACTTTTCAGCGCGGCGAAGTGGAGCACATGACCACCGATGGCGAAGTCCGCCGCCTGGGTGTGACCATCTCTCCCATCTACCGCACGGTACGAAATGCAACGCGCGCTAACGCGGACTCCTCCGTTCCGCCCGCTCCGGACATGAAAGTGAGCGGCGCGCTTTGCCTGATGAGCGATTTGACCGAGCTTAACGAGCTGCAGAAACAAATCCGCTGGAAAGAGAATCTGGCCGCGCTGGGAGAAATGTCCGCCGGCATCGCGCATGAATTCAAAAATTCGCTGGCTACGATTTCAGGGTACGCGCAGATGATTCGCAGCGAAGCGAAACCCGGCGAAACGCGGGAATCGGCCGAGCGCATTCTGGACCAGACCCGCGCCTTGACCCACGTGGTCACGGAGTTTCTGCGGTTCGCCAAACCGCTCGAAATTTGCTACGAAACCGTGCCCATGCAAATGCTGGTACAAAAAGTTGCCGAAGAGCTTCACGAAACGATCCCGGAGTGCGCCTTGCAGTTCGAAGGAACGTTTCAGGATTTGCCCGGCGACGAAGCGCTGCTTCGCCAGGCACTGCTGAACCTGGCGCGAAACGGCGCGCAAGCGGCAAAAGAGTCCACAAATTCTCCGCGCGTCACGATTTTGGGCACGATTGAAGATCTTGGCGGCCGAAAATGGCAGCGCATCTGCGTCGCGGACAACGGTCCCGGAATACCGCCGAATGACTTGCCTAAGATTTTCCTGCCCTTCTACACCACAAAGTCCGAAGGCACCGGCCTGGGCCTCGCCGTCGTTCAAAAAGTAGCGCTGCAGCACGCTGGAAGCATTGAAGCGCGCAACCGCCCTGACGGCGGAGCCGAGTTCCTGCTATGGTTACCTTTGCGGCAGGAGCCTACACCATCCCCGATTGCCTCCCGGGCGGCACGCATCTAAACTTGTAACAGGCATATTCAGGCAGGAATGCCTCTCAGGAGGCGATAATCATGCGAAAACATCTAAGCTTCGGCCTTGCGGCCGTAGCGCTGCTTTTAATCCCAACGAGCGGATTCGCTTACCAACAGACCCAATCTCAGCCGAGCCAGCAGCCAAGCTCCGCGCAGCCGCCCGCGGCCGCGCAGCCCGCTGCGCAAACACCGCAAACCGCTCCGGCGCAAAAAGACTCCTTGGTGGCAGCAGCGCGCCGCACGCGCGAGGAGAAGAAAGATCAGTCCAAGCCCGCAAAAGTTTTCACCAACGAGAATCTTCCTGACGTCGGCGGCATTTCCTCGGTCGGTGAAGCCGCTGCGCCTGGAGAAAATGGGGCAGGCACGGACGCCAACGCGCCTGCGGCAAACGCAGCTCCCGCGAATGATGAGAAAACCTGGCGCGCCAAATTTGCCACACTGCATCACAAGCTCGAGCAGGATGAGCAGGAACTGGACGTGATGCAGCGCGAGCTAGGCGTGCTGGACGTGCAGTATTACTCAAATCCGGTAAAAGCCATGCAGCAGGATTTGACGCGCGAAGACATCAACAAAAAAACCAGCGACATCGATGCCAAGAAGCAGAAGATTGAAGCCGACAAGCAGGCCATCTCCGATGCCGAGGATGATTTGCGCAAAGCAGGCGGCGATTCCGGCTGGGCGCGTTAGCACCTTTTGCCGATGGAACCTGTCCTCCTTGTTGAAGACAAAGCCGAGTTGCGGGCGATGTTGCGCAAGGCCCTCGAACGCAACGGTTACACAGTCGAAGAAGCTCCCGACGGAAATACCGCGATCGACAAAATTCGAAGCCGCCGTTACCTGCTGATTCTNNCCCGTAATCCTGATGACCGCCTACGGCTCGGTGGAAGAGGCCGTCACCGCCATGAAAGACGGCGCGTTCGATTTCATTCAGAAGCCCGTGGACCTCGATCATCTGAAACTGCTTCTGGAAAGAGCCGCGCGCCAACAGGAGCTGTTGCGCGAAAATCTTCTGCTGCGCGAAGAATATGCCCTGCACTACGGTTTCCCTCGCATCGTGGGAGAGCATCCTTCCATGAAAGATGCGAGCCAAATGACGCAGCGTGTAGCTGCGACGGATTCCACCGTCCTCCTGCTCGGAGAAAGCGGAACCGGAAAGGAACTTTTCGCCCGCGCGGTGCATCACTTGAGCCCGCGCGCCAATCATCCCTTCGTGGCTCTGAATTGCGCCGCGATTCCCGAAGGCCTGGTGGAAAACGAATTATTCGGCCACGAACGCGGGGCCTACACGGGTGCAGGCGCGCGAAAAATCGGCAAGCTCGAGCTCGCCCATCGCGGAACGCTGTTCCTCGACGAAATCGGCGAGCTTCCCCTCGCCATTCAAAGCAAGCTCTTGCGCGTGCTCGAAGAAAAACGTTTCGAGCGAGTTGGCGGAACGCAGGAAATCGAAGTCAACGTGCGCATCTTGACCGCCACGAACAAAGACTTGCATGCCGCCATAGCCGAGAAAACTTTCCGTGAAGACCTCTACTTCAGAATATCGGCTGTGCCCATCACCATTCCGCCCCTGCGCGACCGCGGCGACGACGTTTTTCTTCTGGCCGAACATTTTCTGGAACGGTTCCGCCGCGAGTTTCGCAAGCCCGCCTTGAAATTCTCGCAGGAAACACGCGCGCGCTTGGTCACCTATGCATGGCCTGGAAACGTCCGCGAGCTGCAAAACGCAATCGAGCGCGCGGCGATTCTCGCGAACGGCCCCGAAATCGATGCCAGCGCCCTTCAGTTGCCTGCCGCCAAGCCATCCGCCGAGCAGCTTCCGGACGGAATGCTCGACGAGAAATTTCAGTGGGAAGGGCCGCTTGAAGATGTTTCACAGCGCGCCGTCGCTCACGTGGAGCGCTTCAAGATTCAGAACGCCTTGCGGGAATCGAAGTGGAATAAAACGCGCGCGGCCGAAAAGCTGGGAGTCTCCTACAAGACCCTTCTGCACAAAATCCGCGCATTGGGCCTGGAAAACTAGTTCCCGCCACAGCAAGGAGTTTCAAACAAAACTACAGCCTTCCCGCCGGAAATCATCATCGACTTAATTATTTTCCCCGTTCTCGGAAGCCTGCTCCGGCATGCGGGCCGAATGCAAAACAACGCAGCCGAAGTTCCAGGAATAAATCCGCACGTCGATGAATCCCAAGTTTTTCATCATCGTAGCCAGCTCAGTGCGGCTGGGAAATTTGGCAACCGACGCAGGCAAATACCTGTATGCCTCTTTGCTCCCGGAAATTATTCCTCCGACGTTGGGGAGTACATGGCGGAAATAAAGCCGAAACAGGCCCGCCACGGGTCCGCCCTTGGGTTCGGAGAATTCCAGAATACCCACCTGCCCATCCGGTTTCAGCACGCGCGCGATTTCACGCAGCCCGTTTTCATAATTTGCGAGATTGCGAAAACCGAACGCCGTAGTCACCAGATCGAAGCACGCGTCTGGAAACGGCAGGCGTAAGGCGTCCGACGCGACGAAAACCGCCGCGCGGTGATGCCGGCGGCCCTTCTCTCGCGCGCGATCGAGCATGGGCTGTGCGAAATCGCTGCCAACCATCGGGATCCGATACGCTCCGCGGTCGCGCAAGGCCTTCATCCGCACGCGCTCCATCGCGAACGTCAGATCTCCCGTGCCGCAGCACAGATCCAGAACGCGAGCATTCGTGCGGCGAAGAACTCGCTGGAACTTGCTGGCCGCCCGGCGCCGCCAAATGCGATC
>PLZZ01000246.1 GCA_003153585.1 Acidobacteriota bacterium
GCTCTCGAGGTTTCGCATGCAGAAGGAGTGATTCACCGCGACCTTAAGCCCCAAAACATCATGCTGGATGAGCAAGGGAAGGTTTCGGTGATGGATTTCGGGATCGCCCGAAGTATGGAAGCGGGCGGTGGAATGACTCAGACTGGCGCGCTCGTAGGCACACCCGAGTACATGTCACCGGAACAAGCCAAGGGACAGCACTTGGACGCGCGGTCGGATTTGTTTTCGCTGGGGATTATTTTCTACGAATTACTGACGGGATACTCTCCTTACAAAGCCGACACGGCGATGGCGACGCTCTGGAAGAGGACACACGAAGCCGCGCGCCCACCGATTGAGCTGGAACCCGGAATTCCGCAGGCCGTTAGCGACATGGTGGTGAAGTGCCTTGAAATTGACCGGGATCGACGCTATCAAAGCGTCGCAGAATTCGCGAAAGATTTGGAAGCATGGGACGCGGGAAGCTCGATTTCCGCGGCGACTCCGATGCAACGCCGGCTGCGCAAGGCGGCGCCGTTCGGAAAGTGGTTGGCCATCGGAGCGGCTGCGGTTTTGTTAATGGTGCTAGGCCTGGTTTTCCGCGAAAAATTGACGACTAAACCCTCGTCGAGCCCTGTCACGGCAGGGACGCCGGCAGTGACGCTGGCGATTCTTCCGTTTCGAAACGCATCGGGCGATCCGTCGCTCGACTGGCTGGGCTCTAGTCTCGCGGACATGCTCAGCACGGACGTGGGTCAGTCTGCTCATATGCATCCCGTATCTTCCGACCGGCTCCGCCAGGTGCTGCACGATTTGCAGATCACGCCGGACGCCACCTCGGATGCCGCGACGCTGCGCCAGATCACATCGATGATAAATGCGGATATGGTGGTGTCAGGGCAGTATGCAAAATTCGGAGATCAAATTCGCATTGACGCCAGTCTGCGAAATTTGAAGCAGGATCGCACCGTCAGTTTCAAGGCACAGGCGCCGGGCGAAAAGGATTTGCTGGCGGCCGTCGATGAACTCGCTGGGAGGATTCGCGAAAACCTGGCCCTATCGCCGCAAGTTGTGGACGAGCTTAAGGCGCAATCCTTCAAGCCTTCTTCGAAATCGCTGGACGCAATCCGGCTTTACAGCCAAGGCGTCGACCTCGCGGGGAAGGGTAATAATCTCGAAGCCCTGAAACGTTTTCAGGCTTCCACCCAGGCCGATCCCGAATTTGCTCTCGCTTACGCAAAGTTGGGGCAAACGTACGCAAACCTGGGGCAGGACAACGAAGCGGAACAGGTCTCACGAAAGGCTGTTGAATTAGCAGAGAATCTTCCGGTTCGCGAGAAATACGAGATCGATGCCAGCCACGCGCGAATCATGAAGGATTACCCAAAAGCCATCGAGGCTTATGAGAATTTGGCAAAGGCTTCGCCGGATGACACCGACGTACAGTTTTCTCTTGGTTCAATTTACCAAGACACCGGCGAGTTCCAGAAGTCCCGCGAGCACTACGCGGCGGTTCTGAAGTCCGACCCGCAATCCGTGGAGGGGCTCTGGGCCATGGGAGTCCTGGAGATTAAGAGCGGTAATCCGCAGGGCAGTTTTGAATATTTGAACAACGCCCTTACTCTTTCCATCAAAAATGGAAACGACGAGAAGAAAGCGCTGATTTTACAAAATATGGGCATTGCCTACAGGCTGATGAATAAGCCGGAGGAAGCGCTGCGCAATTATCAGGAGTCGCTTGCCATTCAGCGCCGCATCGGCCACAAGCGTGGCGTGGCCGCCAGCCTTAACGAAATGGGCCAAGTCTATTCGCTCCTGGGCAAGCCGCAGCTAGCCCTGGCCAGCCTCAACGAGGCCATGCAAGTGCGAAAGGAGATTGGAGCGAAGAAGGAGGTGGGCGATACACTGATCGATCTGGGCAACTTCTATGCGGGCATGGACCAGCACGAGAAGGCGCTCCAAATGTACAAGGAATCACTGCAGATCCAGCGCGACTCGGGCGATGAAAGCTATCAGGCGCTTTGCCTGAACAACATCGGCGGCGTGTACTTCACAAACGGGCAGTACGATGACGCGCTAACGTATTTCCAGCAAGCCCTCGAGTTGCGCCAGAAATTGAAGGTCCAGGGCGAAATCGCCGAGACGACTTACAACCTGGCCGAGACGGAAGCGAGGCTGGGGCAATATGACCAGGCACTCAGCCAGTATCATCGCGCCCTCGATCTCTTCCGGACTACCGGCGACAAGCGGAACGCGGCTATCGATTCGTACAGTATCGGCACTCTGTTCGGCATCCAGGGGCGCTATGGCGCCGCTCTGAGTTCCAAGGAAGAGGCGGTCAAGGCTTTTCGGGATCTGCAGGACCGCAGCGAGATGATGGCGGAAATCTTGAGCGGCTACGGCGGCGCGCTTGCCGATGCGGGACACTCTGACGAAGCTCAGAAAGCCCTGGCTGAAGCACTAAGCCTGGCACGCGAGCTTAAAGCTCAGGCGCTCGTGGCTCAGACGCTCAACTTTCAGGGCGACGTCGCCTTTTACCAGGGTGACACCAAGTCAGCACGAGCACTTTACGAGCAAGCTCTGCGAGCGGCATCCCAAAGCAAGGATCGTGAGAAGATTCTGGAGTCCAAAATCCGGTTGGCGAAAGCAGACGTCAGCGAAGGGCACTCGCGCGAGGCCATCAGCTCCTTAAAAGACTTGGCTCGAGAGGCGGACAGCTTGGGGCTGAAGTATTTATCCGTGGAGTGCTCGATTGATTTGGCCGAGGCGCAGGTGAACGCCAAGGATTATTCGCACGCCCGGGAAGCACTCGATCGCGCCCTGAACCAAAGCGAAAAATTAGGACTGCGAACTTTGCTGGCCAGAACGCACTACTTGCTGGCTACGGTCTTGCGCCTTACGGGCAACGTTTCGGAGGCCTCAGGCCACTATCGCGAGGCGCTTCGGTATCTGGATGAAATCGAGAAAGACACGGGAAGTGATGCAGTTCTAAAACGCTCCGACCTGAACGTGATTTACACCGAATCCAACCGTTGGTCTTAAGGTGGTAAAAAGAAAAAGGCTGTGACCGGGTCGAGGTCAATCCCGGTCACAGCCTTTGAATGCATTTTTCTCCGTCGGTGCTTCTATTTCTTCGCAGGCAGCACGACAGTAGCAGACAACGGCACGATTAACTGAGGGCTGCCGGGCGCGCTGTTGGTTATATCCAGCGTGGCCGATTGTGGGTTGAAGTCATCCGGATCTGCAAAGAAGCTAACCAGGATGAAGCAACTCTTCCCCGGTTGTAATGGTCGTAAACACAGGCTCAATGCACCGAAGTCGTCCGAGTCTCCTCCGGGCACGGCCGCGAGCTTGCTCCTGATATTCACGGCTGAGGTTCCGGTATTTGTTACGGTAATGACGGCGATGGGGAACCCGAAGACAGGAACGTTGCCGAAGTTCACGCTCGCCGGCGACGGAGTTATCGGGCCTCCCAGGTTTACGATTACGGTGTCNNTATATCCGATGAGGATGTCCGCCCAATTGTTCTCATTATCGTCGGCGATAAGGAATCCCGGCGTCGGCTGCGGGAACGGCGTCTCATACGAAGTAGTCAGTGTGATAAGAGTCGTCGTGGCTGTTATGGCGCAAGTGGGAAGCGCAACATGACTCGCATTGAAGCACTGAGCCTCCATCACCACACAGTTGCTGTTGCCAACCGTGCCCGTGATAACGGTGCAGGTCGTCGGTGGGGAAATAAACGGACCTTGGTTGCCGCCCGAAAATGTATTGCCCTCCACCCCTGTGAGCCTGGTTGCGTTGAACACCGCGGGCGACACTTGGATGAAGCTCATCTGCATAAACGCAACGCCATTCATGTTCGCATCGGGAGGAATAGCTACTTTTTGGTTGATGAAAGTCCCGTCGATGAAGTTGACTGTGGTCCCTGGAGACACCGCGAACGGCCCCACGATGACTGTATTGCTGGCAGGCCCAATCGCCACTCCTATTGCTT
>PLZZ01000011.1 GCA_003153585.1 Acidobacteriota bacterium
AAACCAATGAAGTTAAGAAAGCGGCGGGGCTCGCGGGGAAACTCGTCATCTACGTGGATTCTTGCAACGAACAGCGTCGCCACATCGGCACAATGCGCCGAAGTCGCGAAGCTCGCAAATTGCCTCAATATTCGTGGGCACGCCGAACCAATGGGCAGCTACAAGGATTCGTCCCGTCTGGCGACCTCTTCGAACTCAGGGGCAGTTTAATTGACGCCATTTCTTGCCACGTCTACAAAGATGATTTTTTTCCGATGGCCGCGATCGCTTCGGAAATGCGAAGGCGGCAGCTTGAGCGAAAGGGAGTTGGGGGGTGAAGGCGCTGGCATGCAAAAGTCCAGCTTGACCTTATGATTTCCGAGAATTCTTCTATGTCCTTTGTTAGGATTAGTTTGTGCATGGGAAAAGGAGTGGCATTCTGGGATAGCAATCTTCATAGGAATACTNNCATAGGCTTACGAGGATATAGATAAAGATTCGTCGTGGCATCCATCGTGCAATCCAGTAGGTGAGAGGTCAATTGTGACTCTCATGGCGGTAGCATGAGATCTCGTTCACAATCACCGTTCGGCGGCTGCAGCTCTAATCCCTTCAACGCGCAATACTAAACCATCACGGAGTTAAATCAGATCGTGTCAAACAACGAAAAAATCCCATTCTTGGACTTGGTGAGCCTGCACGAGGAGCTGGAAGCCGAGCTGGTTCCCGTTTTTCAAAAGGTGCTGCGCACGGCGGGTTTTGTCGGCGGGCCGATGGTGGAGGATTTCGAGCGCGAATTTGCGGCCTTTTGCGATGCGAAATACTGCGTCGGACTTGCCAGCGGCACAGACGCGGTGCGATTTGCGCTGATGGCCGCGGGCGTACAACCGGGGGATGTGGTCATCACTGTTGCCCACACATTCATCGCCACGACCGAGGGAATCAGCCAGGCGGGCGCGCGTCCGGACTTCGTTGATATCGATGAACGCACCTACTGCATGGACCCGGTGAAGCTGAAGGAATATATCGAGCGGGAATGCTATGTGGATCGCGAAACCGGAACGCCATACCACCGTAAGCTTAGAGCGCCAGTGACGGCGATTGTGCCGGTGGCCATCTACGGCCAGATGGCGGACATGGATCCAATCCTCGAACTAGCGCGTCGCTATAACTTGATTGTTGTAGAGGACGCCTGCCAGGCCCACGGCGCCGAGTATTTTTCGAGGAAAGAGAATCGCTGGATGAAAGCGGGGTCCATGGGACACGCGGGAGCGTTTAGCTTCTATCCCGGGAAAAATCTGGGCGCCTGTGGCGAAGCCGGAGCCGCCACCACCAATAGTGAAGTCATCGCGCGCAGAATGCGAATGTTGCGCGATCACGGCCAGTCGAAGAAGTACTATCACGATATCGAGGGATACAACGGCCGCCTCGATTCTCTTCAGGCTGGAATTCTAAGCGTCAAGCTCCGGTACCTGGCCGATTGGAATCGCAAGCGTCAGGAAGTTGCGCGGCGCTATCACGATCTGTTTTCCAATGCCAAGGGCGTCACTTTGCCGCATGAGCCTGAATCATCTCGCGCTGTGTACCACTTATATGTAGTTCGGGTCCGGGACCGCGAAGGACTTCAGAAGCACCTGAGCGAAGCCAAAATCGATACCGGCATTCACTATCCTGTTCCGTTGCACATGCAGAAGGCGTACGCGAATTACGGTTATAAAGTGGGCGACTTTCCGGTTACGGAGAGAATCGCTGCTGAAATTGTCTCTCTGCCGATGTTTCCTCAGTTGACCGAAAAGCAACAGCGTCGCGTTGTAGAAAACGTAAAGGAATTTGCATCAAAGGACGCCGTGAAGCGGGATGCGGTGCGTGAGCCGCAGACCTCTTCTGTCTAATCGTTGGATGTTCTGTGCGCTTCCGCAATTTCAATAGTCGCAGCCCCCAGAGCATTCCCTCATGCGGTATCCGCTAATACAGTTATGAATCATGGCTAGACCCCTTTTCGCATTATCGTTGGAAGCCGATACCCTGGCGCAGATTGCTTCTCTGAACCAATCTGTCGCGGCGGGGCTCGTTTCCATGTTCGATCCCGAGCGAAAACTCTTCTGCCACCGGCTCCGGCGGAGCGAAAGTGGATTAGTTCGAGAGGGAATTTCTCATCGCTACACCATGATCGCGCTGTTGGGTCTCCAACGATTTCGAGCTGCCGGCGCTTCGGTTCCACTGGATCTGCCATCGATCTTGCAAGTTCTGATTCAAGACACCCGCTGGCTTGAAAATGTCGGTGATCTCGGTTTGCTTGTGTGGCTTTGTTCCCTGGTCGCTCCCGAGCGTCTGGCCGAAATCGATTCCCAATTCGATTTGAAACATGCTCTGGCTAACTTCCACGAGACTCGCCGCGGACGAACGATGGAGCTGTCCTGGTTTCTCTCGGGTCTCGCGCACCAGAAGCTGGCTTGCCCGGACCTGCTTCCGCACCTGCGCGACACCGCTATGGAGACCTATCAGCTTCTGAAGAAGAATCAGGGAGAGCACGGAGTGTTCAGCCACCTCGCGGAAAACGGAGGTTTGACTGGGCTGATGCGCGGGCGCATGGGAAGTTTTGCGGATCAAGTTTATCCCATCTACGCACTGGCAAAATTCTCTAAGGCGTATCAAGTTCCAAAGGCCGCCGAGCGGGCGCTGGATACCGCTCTGACGCTATGCGAGCTGCAGGGTCCTTACGGTCAGTGGTGGTGGCACTATGACGCGATCACAGGAAAGGTGTTGGGTCGATACCCTGTTTACTCTGTCCATCAATACGGCATTGCGCCTATGGCGCTCCAAGCTTTGGGAGAAGAGACTCTGTCGGATTTCACTCCTTGGATATACAAGGGCCTACGATGGGTTCACGGGGACAACGAGCTTGAACATGACATGCGAGATGCTTCGACAAACTTAGTTTGGAGATATGTCTATCGCAGCGACTACAAAAAACATTGGGATGTCGCTCTCGCGGTATTATTGGCGCGCGAAGATACTCAGTCTCACAAGGAACTTGCAGTCCTTCGTGAGTGCCGTCCTTATGAGCTTGGCTGGTTACTCTATACTTTCAGCGGCTACAGAATGGCGGGGAAAGATCCGGCCTGCGCGACTCCTGCAATCGTAAATCGAGTGACGGAACGCATTCAACAATGACGTCGCCAGTGATCCGGTAACCTGATCTGTACCAGCGAATGGATAAATCTAACACTGCTTCAGGTGGCAAGCCTGAGACCAGGCCAGGATTGTCCCTGGTCTCGTCGTCACCGTCGGAATTGATTCCCGTTTACCAAATTTCTCCTCTGCAAGACCCGCGATGGGACGAGTTTCTAGGCAGGCATCCTCGCTCCTCGGTGTTTCATACAACTGCTTGGCTCGATACGCTTCGGCGTACCTACGGTTACCAGCCGATCTGTCTCACGACCTCTCCTCCGGGTGATGCTCTCCAAAATGGACTCGTGTTTTGTCGGGTGGAGAGCTGGATAACTGGCCGTCGGTTCGTGTCGCTGCCTTTTTCGGATCATTGCGATTTCCTAATTGATACTCCGGCAAGCGTTCCGGCCTTGCTGGCTACTCTGGCGCGGGAGTGCGAGAAACAGAAACAGGCTCACGTTGAGATACGTCCACTTTGTCCGCCCGACGGTCTTCAGCCATTTTTTAGTCCCACCGTGGCATATTGCTTTCACGCACTGAACCTCGACCCGACCCTGGAAACCCTTTTTAGCAATTTCCACAAGGATTCCACGCAAAGGAAAATCAAGCGCGCCGAACGGGAAGGGTTGACGGAGCAATTAGGACGCTCCGAATCGATCCTTGAAGAGTTCTACCGTTTGCAACTGCTCACGCGCCGCAGACATGGTGTCCCGCCACAGCCCCGCAGTTGGTTTCAAAACATGATCGACTGTTTTGGCGAAGCACTCCAGATCCGATTGGCATTCAAAGGCGATCGCGCAATCGCCGGAATCCTTACGCTTCGTCATAAAAATTCTTTGGTCTATAAGTACGGATGTTCCGTCGCTGAATTTAACAATCTCGGAGGCATGCATCTATTGTTTTGGCGAGCCATTCAAGAAGCTAAAGAGTTAGGGCTGCGTCAGTTCGATTTGGGCCGATCTGACGCCGACAACGAAGGTTTGATTACCTTCAAGGATCGCTGGGGAGCTACGCGGTCGACACTGGGCTATTTAAGGCATGAGGCTTCCGGGCGATTGCCGATCGCTTCGAAACAAACCAGCGCGGATTGGAAATCCCGCTTTGCGAAGCAAGTCTTCACTCGCGCGCCAAACCGGTTTCTTTCGCTGGCAGCTAATCTCTTGTACAAACACGTCGGGTAGACCGACTAATTATCCTCGACCTTGAAAACCTCTCTTTTTTGAGCGAAATCTCGGCCTCGAATTGCAGATTAGCGTCAGTTCTCTTGACAAGCAGCCAAAGTTCATCTAGCTACTAGGGTATTGTTTAGGGTGTCATCTTGACTGTCTTTAGTTATTTCATTTCTATCCTATAGAATATTTTGCATCCGGCCCTAAGAGAAGGCACACGGAGCCCGTTTCAGAGCGAGTTCCGAACCAAAACCTAGACTATGGATCAGACGCTGCTGGAATATTTTCGCTGTCCTGAGGACTTCGCCCAAATCGAAGTTAACGGACCACTGTCTTCGGATCCGGGGTATTTCCAATTTGGTCCAGACATTTGCTACGGTCAATATTCCGGAAGTCTACCTTCGAAGTACCTGGTTCACGGTCTTCCCGACGCGTCTCAGGCAGTCCGAATCGAAAGCAAGCGTCTTCATCTGCCATTTGATCTCGATCAAATCGTGGACAATCTTCGAAATGAGCGTTACGAACTCAATTCATGGCACTCCTTGGAAAAGATAACCGCTGGAAAATTTACCCGGGCTGTTTACTATCTGCTGCGTCCCATCCTTCCGGTATCTGTGAGAAAACACCTCCAAAGAGCCCGTTTGAGCGGCTGGGACAAGATTCTATTTCCGCATTGGCCGGTGGATTCCACAATCGAATCTCTGATGGCGCACACAGTCTCGTTGATTTTGAAGGCTCGGCAGATCGAAAGAGTGCCATTCATCTGGTTTTGGCCCAATGGCGCGCCAGCTTCTTTAATCATGACCCACGATATAGAAGCTGCGGCCGGGCGGGACTTCTGCGCGCAACTCATGGATATTGACGACTCCTTCGGCATCAAATCAGCGTTTCAAGTCGTTCCCGAAATGCGTTACGACGCTCGTGCCGATTTCCTGGAAGCCTTCCGAAAAAGAGGCTTCGAGGTGAACGTTCACGATCTGAACCATGATGGAGAATTGTTTCAACACAAGGAAAAATTCCTCCGACGAGCTGAACAAATCAATCTTTATGTAAAGGGGTTTGGCGCTCAGGGATTTCGTGCTGGAGCGATGTATCGGAACCAGGACTGGTATGACGCGTTTGACTTTTCCTATGACATGTCTGTTCCAAATGTGGCTCATCTGGAGCCACAACGAGGCGGTTGCTGTACCTTGATGCCCTACTTCATCGGCAAAATCCTCGAGCTGCCGTTAACGACCACACAGGACTATTCCCTGTTTCACATCTTGGGCGATTACTCGACCGCGCTTTGGAAGCAACAAATCGACCAGATCATTCAGAGAAACGGGTTGATCAGCTTCATTGCGCATCCGGACTACCTGATCGAGAAAAATGCCCGGAAAGTGTACTTGGATTTGCTTGGGCATTTAGCCAGGACGCGCGCGGAAAAGAAAATATGGATGGCTTTGCCGTCCGAGGTCAACCGCTGGTGGAGAAATCGAAGTCAGATGAAGCTGATCCGTGCAGGTGCTGGCTGGCGCATCGAGGGCCCGGACAAAGAAAGAGCGCGGATTGCCTACGCGACCCGGCAGGGCGATAGTGTTGTCTATACGGTGGATGGTGTGTCTTAAGCTTGCTGGGTTGCGATGTTTGGTTGGTGCACCAAGGAATTGCGCCGCCCGAACCCCTGCCTACGGTATCAGCACTTTCTTAAAGCCGAAGTCGATCTGGAAATCTAACAAGCGAACATCCCTTTGATCGCGCGAAGACATTTATTTATGGCTGCGTTCGTTTTTGCTTCAGTGGCCGTTTGTTGGCCGGCCATCAGCGCCCTGGCCGTGTTTTCGTTTCACCACGAGTTCTCCTCTCACGTTTTCTTGATCCCGATGCTGAGTTTATACCTGCTCTACATAGAAAGGCAGGATGTATTTCGAGAGGTGCACTCGTCCGCGGCGCTGGGGTCGGCATTGATTCTGACAGGAGCGGGCCTCTACTGGCGGGCGATGGCTCATTCATCGGTGCAAAGTCCCGCCGAGTATTTGCCCGGCTCCACGCTCGCGATTGTGTTGATCTGGATGGGGGGATTTCTCATTTGTTACGGGTATCGCGCCTGGCGTGCCGCAAACTTTCCTCTCCTCTTTCTCTTGCTTATGGTTCCTCTGCCTGAGCCGGTTTTGGATCGCACAATCTATTTGTTGCAAGTAGGCTCAACCAGCCTTTCCTTCTGGCTCTTCAAGCTGGTTGGCGTGCCCGTTTTCCGGCAGGGTTTTTTGTTATCAGTCCCTGGTCAAACGATCGAAGTTGCCAAAGCCTGCAGCGGAATCCGTTCGAGCATTGCCCTGTTCATCACCTGTCTCCTTGCGGCTCATTTGTCTTTGCGGACGCCATGGAAAATATTGTTGTTTATCGTTTTAGTCTTTCCAGTATCAATCGTTAAGAACGGGATAAGGATTGTGACGCTTACGCTCCTTGGTGTTTATGTCGACCCGAGCTTTCTGCAGGGGAACCTGCATCACGACGGAGGTTTCGTCTTCTTCCTGTTGGCGTTGGCACTACTCTTTCCCGTACTTCTACTTCTGCAGAAATCCGAACCGCGCCGGACCCCTCCTGATGCGGCAATCGCGGCAGATCCTGCGGGCGGGCTCGCACCGAGCTGAAGTTAGGCCTGGAATGTCACGGCGCGATCAACCCATGTTTAGAGCGAGCCCAAAGCGTGCTTGCTCTCCCAGGACGGAGACTTGCTGAGCGCTAGCATGGGAATTTGCGACATCGCGATTGTGGGGGCAGGTCCCTACGGGCTCTCGGCTGCCGCGCATTTGAAAGCGCGGGGATTGGATGTTCGTGTGTTCGGGGAGTGCATGTCGTTTTGGGAAAGTCACATGCCGGAGGGAATGCTGCTTCGTTCTCCTTGGGCGGGATCGCATTTTTCGGACCCCAGAAGCCAATTTACCCTCGACGCATTCAAGTCAGTGAATGGGAATCACCTCTCCGCCCCTCTGCCTCTTAGCCGCTTCATAGAATATGGCCGCTGGTTCCAGCGCTGTGCCGTGCCCCACGTCGATTCTAGGAAAGTGGCGCGCATAGACGTTGAGCCTCTTGGTTTTCGGCTGATTTTGGAAGACGGCGAGCTAGTAACTTCACGTCGTGTTGTCATCGCCAGTGGGATCTTGCCTTTCGCACGGAAGCCGCTAGAGTTCAGCAGTCTGTCGGCGGCGCATGCTTCCCACACGTCGGAACACAGCGGTCTGAGGGAATTTCAAGGTCGGCGATTAATCGTGATCGGCGCAGGGCAGAGCGCTCTTGAATCAGCAGCGTTGCTACACGAAATGGGAACTGAAGTTGAGGTGATAGTCAGAGCGCCCGCTATTCGTTGGCTTCATCAGCGGCCCTTGTTCCATCGCTGGCCTGTATCTGCTCTGCTGTATGCTTGGCCGGATGTGGGCCCGGCCGGTGTGAGCNNATCGCGGCGCCAAATATCTTCAATAAGCTGCCCCGCGATCTACAAGACCGTCTCGCGCCTCGTTCAATTCGTGCTGCCGGCGCTGCCTGGTTGAAACCTCGTCTGCAAGGCGTACCGATCACCTTAAATCGTACGGTCCTGTCCGCCGTCGTTTCCCAAGGTGGAGTGAAGATCACTTTAGATGACGGCAGCGAGCGCGAAGCTGACCATGTCCTGCTCGCCACCGGCTATCGCGTGAATATCGGGCTGTACCGATTTCTTCCGGCTGAACTTCTGTCGTCTATACGGCAGGTTGATGGATATCCAGTGCTGGATTCTGCCTTCGGGTCGTCATTGCCCGGCCTCCACTTTCTGGGATCCCCGGCAGCTTGGAGCTTTGGACCACTAATGCGATTCGTGGCGGGCGCCGATTTTGCATCAAGAGCATTAGCTCAGGGAATTATGACGAAGCTCCGAAATTCTCGAGTATGAAAGAGAGGCCGGCCACACACTCAGCGCCCCACCGGAGTCGAAGTGTTGCCGTGAAGGTGGCTCAAGCCCCTGGCGGCGCAATAGTTATGGGCGGAGACTATCGCGGGCTTGCCCTGGTACGAAGCTTGGGGCGACATCAAATACCCGTATGGGTAATAAATCAAGCCGATCAGCGATTGGCTGGAATGTCGAAATATGCCAGGCGCACTTTGTTCTACCGCGATTGGGAAGATGGAGGAGGGGTCGCTTTTCTCCTCGAATTGGGGCGAAAACATAACCTGCAGGGATGGTTGCTGTTCCCGACTTCTGATGACAGCGTACGATTGTTGGCAGAGCATCATGAACAACTCGCAGAAATCTATGAAATGACTGTCCTGCCATGGCAAATTCTTCAGTGGGCAGTAGACAAGCGGCTCATGAACAAACTATCGGATCAGATCGGAGTGGATCACCCGAAAACCTACTACCCCTTCTGCGCGGAGGAACTGGCTTCTCTAGAACTGTCTTTCCCGGTGATTCTCAAACCCACGCGGCGTGACAATTTCAATCAATTGACTGCGGCAAAAGCTTGGCGCGCTGATGACCTAGAAACTCTCGTCGTCCAGTACCATAAAGCTTGCCGACTCCTTCCGCCCGAAATGCTGATGATTCAGGAGTTCATACCGGGAGGCGGGGAAACTCAGTTTTCTTACGCAGGCTTTTGGAAAGATGGGCAGCCTGTCGCTTTTCTAGTTGCCCGTCGAACCCGCCAATTTCCCGTGGACTTTGGCCGTGCCAGCACCTTTGTTGAAACCGTAAATGAACCTCGTGTCGCCGAACTCGCGGTTCGCTTTCTAAAGGCAATTCAATACTCCGGTCTCGTCGAAGTGGAATTCAAGCAAGATTCGCGCACAGGCAAATTCAACCTGCTCGACGTTAACCCGCGCGTTTGGGGCTGGTATTCCCTCTGTCGGCGAGCCGGAGTCGACTTCGCCCATATCCTTTGGCAGATCTATCAGGATGAGCCGATAAACGAAATACATGCGCGTACCGGAGAACGATGGGTTCGACTGCTACCGGATTTCCTGGCATCTCTTAAAAAAATTCAATTGGGCCAACTTTCAGTGCGCGAATATGTCCGCTCGTTAACCGGGCCGAAAGAATCTGCCGTTTTCGCTGCCGATGATCCCTTGCCTGGTTTGCTGGAGGCGCCTTTGCTCTTTTATTTATTCATGAAGAGATTCTTTCGAGGAAAGGGCATTTGATGGAAATTCATCCGCGACAGATTTTGGCGTTTCGAGGTTAACGCATTTTCGATTCTTAACGGTGCGGCGGAAAATTGGTAGATTCGGTTTCTATCCTAAGCCATTTAATTACATCACCATCCGAACGCGCAGACCTCGGTCGCGCCCCACGCTGAAAGCCGCGCTTGACTCTTGGCGAGGCCCATTGCAACCTTGGAAATATCGCCAAGCCCCCAGCCCAGCGGTATAAACAAAACAGGAGAAAATAGCGTCTCTTCTGACGGCGAAATTCCGTTCAAACGCTTGAGGTGTTGGCATTTGAAGTTAGAAAGCAGCCGCGATTGGGGCGAGTTCGATGCCTCTCTCGCACTGCGGCCGTTACCCAAGAGATTAGACCTCGCGCTGGCCGTTCATCGCGGGAAGATCCCACAATGAGAGTCTGCATGGTCGCATATTCGTTCTACGAGGGGGACAACCGAGTCCGCCGCTATGCGGAAACCCTCGCGAAGCGCGGCGATCGGGTCGATGTGTTTTCGCTCAGACAAAAAGGGCAACCGGCTCGCGGGATCGTTAACGGTGTCCGCGTATTTCGCATTCAACGCCGGGTGGTTAACGAAAAAACGAAGTTCAGCTATTTAGGCAGGCTATTGCTCTTTTTCATGCGCTCGATGGCTTTTCTTAGCGTAGAACAAATGAAAGAGCGCTACGACCTCGTGCACGTTCATTCCGTGCCGGATTTCGAAGTCTTCGCCGCTATCTTGCCGAAGCTAACCGGCTCCAAGATCATTTTGGATATTCATGACTTGGTCCCCGAGTTCTATCTGAGCAAATTCCAGAGCTCCACCCGATCGCTGACCTTCCGCCTGCTCACGAGAGTCGAACGGATGTCAGCTTGGTTTTCCGATCATGTGATCGCGGCCAATCACATTTGGGAGAAGCGGCTTCGAGAAAGATCCGTGAAGGACTCGAAATGCACGACCATATTGAATTTTCCGGACACCGAGATTTTTAAGGCTCGTGGCAGGACTCGCACGGACAATAAATTCATCATTCTTTATCCCGGAACGCTCAACTATCATCAGGGAATCGACATCGCGATTCGCGCTCTGGCGCTCATTAAGGACCAAGCTCCCGAAGTGGAATTCCACATTTACGGCGCCGGCGATCAATTGAACTCTCTAAGAGAGTTGGTGGAGGAGCTTGGATTGGAAGACCGAGTTTTTCTAAAGGGAACCAAAGCGCTTCACGATATTGCATCGGTCATTGAAAACGCTGACCTGGGCGTGGTTCCAAAAAGGAAGAATTCCTTTGGGAATGAAGCGTTCAGCACGAAGATTCTGGAGTTTATGTCTCTGGGCGTTCCCGTCGTCGTGCCGGATACNNAAACGACGAAAGGAGCTTAGCCGACGCAATACTTTTGATGATAAAAAACCCGGAACTTCGGCGAAAATATACCCGCAATGCCTCGGAATTCGTGCTGAAATACAGCTGGGATGTTAATAAATCCACATACTTGGATCTGGTCAATTCGCTCGTCCAATCTTCGAACAGCCGGGTTGTCACTGAGAAACCTTGAATTTCCTGGCAGAATCGTTTAACTCTCTATTCCGCTTTGTTTCTTTGTTGTTCCCAATTTCCTAGGGACGCCAATCCCACCGAACTAACCGCCAGTCCCTTCCCTCTGCGGCCAGGGCAGCGGCGTACCCTGGAGCCGGTTGGAAGGAACGCAGGCCCCACCGCGTGCTATCGACGCTTTGCAGTATTTCCGGTTGGCCTGGCGTCAACGTGACGCTGAAACTAGCCAGCGGAATTTGCAAACCTTCCCCTCTCGCTTTGACATAAGCTTCCTTTCGCGTCCAACAGAGGAAGAATGCCTCAGCGCGCAGTCCCGGGGTCAATCTGTGCCACTCCTCAAGCTCCTGCGGTGAGAAGTGTCGCTCTGCGATATCCTCTGCCGAAAATTCCGGCCGGATGGGTTCTAGATCGATCCCTAACTCTCGATCGCGAGCAAAAGCATAGACAGCAAGACCGCGGGAATGTGAAAGATTGAAACGAACCGACGGTTCGCCGTTTTCCACGCGAAGAGCGGGCTTTCCTCGCTCTCCATATTGGAATTCCAGCAAGGCCGGCGAATCATCTGCATACCTTCCCAGTAACTCGCGCAAAATTCCTCTTGCCGCTACGAAGTGATCTCGATCGTGTGGGAAAAGAAACCGGCTCGCGCGAACTTTTTCATCCTGCGAGAGAATGGATGAGCACCGGTCAAGAGCTTCCTTCTTCAAATCCAGCGACGCGCGCCAAAGATGAATTTCGTCTTCCGCTAGGTCCAGCTTCGTTGGAGGGAGTGACCAGTCGCAGGAATTGTCCATGTCAAAGGCTTTACGCCGCTGTCAGAGAGAAATCATCGCAGTGCCCGGTTCCGCCACCCGCGCTTCCGCCTTCTGCACGCGGGCCGTTATATTTCGAATCAAATCGCGGACATGGGGCTCCATGTAAATTGTGTAATGATTTCCGGGCGATTCACAGATTTCCAGCTCGCCGCCCAGAGTATCACCCCAGCCCAATCGGAGATCTTGCCCAAAGCCGAAAGTTCTTTCAATACTTCTAAAAAGCACGACAGCTCCTTCGTATGGCTTTGGTTGGTAGTCTTCAACCGCGCTGTACAGTGCCTCCAGTGGGCTCTTATTGCTGTAAAGTTTCTCCCGCACGCTCGACGACATAAGCCATTTCCACAAAGACTGTTTGATCCCCGACGCTTTTCTGGAGAAACGTCTTCCGATGTATCTGAATTTCTGTGCTCGCGATACCTGCCCAAGGTAAGCGTATTCGAACTGTAGAAGATGCCATTTAAGCTGCGCGGTAGAAATGAGGCGTTTCCATTTTGGATATTCTTTCCTTCGAACCGGATGCGTCACCTCGATCATCATTAGAAGTGCGATCTGTTCGCCTTGCGCCTGTAATTGTTGTGCTACCTCAAGCGCGAGCAATCCGTGAGCGCACCATCCAGCCAGCATATATGGTCCATGCGCTTGGCGCGCGCGGATCGCGCGAACGAAATGCTCGGCGATAGCAGGCAGCGAGTTTGGTCCGCCTAGCGCTGGAACAAAAGATGCTTGAATTCCCAGGCTATGCAATTCGTGCGCAGCTCGAAGGCCCTGCGAAAGCGGCAAAAACGTAGCATCTCCACCGAGGAAAAAAAATGGGATTTGCGTCAGTCGTTCCGGAACGTTGTTGCTTTGGTCCCAATCCGATTGTCCCGGAGCGTTCTGGCCCAGGATTAAATCGGCTTGTTGCTCGACGGTCTGAGCCTCTAGTAGAGAGGCCAGCGAAAGCTCTTTACCGAACGATTGTTCGATACGCGACACCAGACGAATGGCGAGCAACGAATGTCCACCCAGCTCGAAAAAATTGTCTCTCATCCCGATTTGCTGAATAGCGAGGAGCTCGGACCAGATGCCGACAAGCCCTTTCTCAATTTCGTTCCGCGCTGAGATGAACTCGTTCCCTTCCGTATCGTTTCCAACTGTCGGGGCCGGAAGCGCCTTGCGATCAACTTTTCCGTTCGAGGAGAGAGGCAGCGCCTGTAGTACAGCTACGACTGGCACCATGTAATCCGGAAGTTGGGTCTTTAGGAATTCTCGCAACTCAGCGGTCTCAAAGTTTTCAATTTGAACGGGCACCACGTACGCCACGAGTCGCTTGTCTTCTGGCTTATCTTCACGAGCGACAACGACCACTTGTCGAATGCCCGGATATTGGCCTATAACCACTTCGATTTCGCCAAGCTCGATGCGGAAGCCCCGAATCTTGACTTGGTGATCGAGCCGTCCGAGATATTCGACGTCTCCGGAGGGAAGGAAACGTGCGAGATCGCCCGTCTTGTAAAGCCGCGCATTCGGATCATCGCTGAATGGATTACGAATAAATTTTTCGGCGGTGAGTTCCGGGCGGTTCAAATAGCCGCGTGCCAGGCCAATTCCGCCGATGTGCAACTCTCCTTCGGCCCCGGCCGGAGTGGGCCGCAATTGTTCATCGAGAATGTAAATCTCTATATTGGCGATCGGCCGGCCGATAGGCACGAAAGAGCGATTGTCATCGCGGCGGCAAGTCCAGTGAGTGACGTCAACAGAAGCTTCAGTGGGGCCGTAAAGATTGTATAGCTCTGCGTCCATGCGCGAAAAAAACTGCCGCTGCAAGTCAGCCGGCAGCGCTTCTCCGCTGCAGAAAATCTGCCGCACGCTGCTGCGCTTCGGAATTTCGACGGCCTGCAAGAAACTCCTCAGCATCGATGGTACAAAATGCAGGGTGGTGATCTGTTCGCGATTGATTGTGTCGGCTAAATATCGCGGATCTCGATGGCCGCCTGGTCGAGCAATAACCAAGCGCGCACCGGTTATTAGGGGCCAGAAAAACTCCCAGACCGATACGTCGAAGCTGTAGGGAGTCTTCTGTAGCACCCGATCGTCGCTCGTCAGCCGGTACGCATCCTGCATCCACAGCAGGCGATTCACGATACCTTGATGCACGTTGACGACACCTTTTGGTTTTCCCGTGGATCCCGATGTGTAGATGGCATAGGCCGCATCGCTCGGACTGACCGCGATATTGAGATTCGAGGTGCTCTCGCTTGCGAGCGATTTCCAGTCTGTATCGAGACAGAACGTGGGTGTGTCGCGCCTGGAGAAATGAGCCAGCAGCTTTTGCTGCGTGAGCACGCCCGGCGTTTGAGAATCCTCGATCATCATCGCCAGCCGCTCGGTGGGATATTCGGGATCAAGAGGTACGTAAGCTCCGCCAGCTTTCAGAATGGAAAGCAGCGCGACCACCATCTCGATTGATCGCTCTAGACAAATTCCTACCAACACGTTCGGAGCTATTCCTTGTTTTTGCAGATAGTGTGCTAGCTGGTTGGACCGTTCGTTGAGTTCACGATAGCTGACTTTCTCGCCTTCAAAATCTAATGCCACTTGCTCCGGCGTCCGCGATGCCTGCGCTTCGATCAGAGAGTGCAAGCTGCGGTTTCGATCCGGATATTCCACGGGCGTATTGTTAAGCTTAAGCTGCAACTGATGACTATCTATCATACTTTTCGGCCATTACAAGCATCGCACGTGATGACCCTAAGAGTCGGAGAAATAATGCCGACAAGTGAGGATCAGCAACTACAAATGATTAGCAATTGTGCGCCCACTTTTGGTTCCAAGGATCGCCCTCAAATTATGGAGTTTCCCTCTTGTTTTCTTAAGTTTACGAATCTCGCTCAAAGCGAAGATGAGCCCGGTAGCATTAGCCCTGCGGCTGAATGTAGATGTACTCGCACAAGTCTATAGCAAATAAGGGCGTTATCCGATATCACCTGCTAAAATAGTGATAAGTCTGAGGAGTAGGCAAAGAGTGGATGCCCCAGACTCCTTTTGAGAAAACTATTTCCACTTCCTCCACTGGGAGCCTTGGCATCATGCCCAAAAAGGTACGACTAAGTGATTTGTTTGTAATGGATTAACTTGGTCTATGAGTGGCCGAACAGTTGCAGAATAAGAGCTAGCCAGCTCCCGGGTGCGGGTGTAGGGGCTTGTAAAGCTGTCACTTTCAGTGCGGTACACGGTGTTTCGAAGAAGGCGGCACAGGACTTCGGGAATCGATGAAGAACGAACTCTATTTTTTGAAGCCGAACGTCATGATGGAGCCCCTCGTCGACGGATGGTACGCCTGGGCACATTTGATTCCCCCAGCCACTACGGCGCGAAATCTTACCGAGCGCCATTTGCGGATTATGGATTCCTACATCGACTCACCGGAAACGCATGAATCGGCGGTCAAGAATCCGGCCTTGCTTGGCGGTCCGTTCATGGATTTCGATCGCAATAGAGTGGAAGACGTAAAAAAACTTCGTGAACGCACTTTGACGCAGCGAAGTCACTTGATCAATCTTTCTCGGGCCATCGAACAGCTCGATGCCCTGTTGCGCGAAAAGGCNNTACGATCTCAACAACCATCCGTCCTTTAGGCTGATCGAGCCGCTGCTCTATAAGAGTCCGTTTTACGATTCATCGTTGCAAAGCGTGATGCTTTCGGAAATTTCTGGTGATGACCGGCCGTTTGTTCTGAGCACCCCGCGCGTCGATAAGGGTGATTCCATCAATTTGGAAATGCCCTTCGCAAGCGAGCGGCTCGATACGTTGTTTCGGATGAAAAACGAGCCTTCTTCGCTCGAGGCTATCGGCGACGCGCTCAGCCTGAGCTCCTCAGACGCCGAACGTTTTCGCTCTTTCCTCACCACCGAGGCGCCGAAGCCGTATGCGAAATATGATGGTGATGGCGCGCGCTGGCGCTATTTCGGGCATGCTTGCATTTTGCTGGAAACGCGGGGAGTGAGCGTTCTGCTTGATCCAATGCTCAGCTATACCTACGACACGCAAATTTCGCGCTACACCTATTCCGATTTGCCCGAAGTGATCGACTACGCCTTGATCACCCACAATCACCAGGACCACATTTTGTTTGAGACGCTTCTGCAACTCCGCCACCGCATTCGAAACATCGTCGTGCCGCGTAACGGCGGGGGCGCACTGCAGGATCCTTCGCTCAAGCTCCTGCTGAAGCAGTGCGGATTTAAGAATGTAATCGAAATTTCGGAAATGGAGCGAATTCCGTTTGAACGCGGTTCGATCACCGCTATTCCATTCCTTGGCGAGCACGGTGACCTGAACGTGATGACCAAGTCTGCATACTTGCTGCGTGTGGACAATCACAAACTGCTCTTCGCCGCGGACTCGTGCAACATCTCCCCGAAAATGTACGAACACATCCAGCGTGAAACAGGTGACGTAGACGCATTTTTTGTCGGAATGGAATGCGACGGCGCTCCGGTCTCCTGGATTTATGGCCCGCTTCTCACGCAGCGCCTGGATCGTCCTAAAGATCAGTCGCGGCGTTTGGCCGGATCAAATTTCGAACGCGCCATGGCCATGGTGGAGCAATTCCATTGCAAAGAGGTTTACGTCTACGCCATGGGTCAAGAGCCTTGGTTGAACTATATTTCCAGCATTAAGTACACTGAGAAATCAAACCCGATTATTCAGTCCAATCGTTTAATTGAAACCTGCCGCGAGCGTGGTATCACCGCGGAACGATTGTTTGGAGAGAAGGAGATCCTTCTGCCGTAGCTCTTTCTATGTTCTTCTATTCGGCGAGACGCTTTGTATGAAATTCGAAACTCAAAAAGTCGCGAGCGTAGCAAACGGAGAAACCGGGACTGATAAACTCCCGGAGCCGTTTCAGACCTGGAACGCCGCTCGCTCCGAATACCCAAGGAACAAGACCGTCGTTCAGCTATTTGAGCAGATCGTCTCAGCGCAACCTGACAGTGTCGCGGTGGTATTTGGGAAGCAGCGGCTGACCTACCACGAGCTAAATGCCAGGGCCAACCGCCTAGCGCACCGGCTGCGCCATATGGGAGTGCGGGAAGAAATCATGGTTGGTTGCTGTATCGATCGATCTCTCGAACTCATCGTCGCGCTGGTCGCCATACTGAAGGCCGGCGGNNATCTGATGCTCGAAGACACAAATCCCAAGGTAATACTCACGCAGAAGTCCTTCACATCGACAGTTTTTAAGGGAATCGGTACTTCTTTACTGTGTGTTGACGATCTCGATGACGCTTTATCTTCCGGTGATGACTCGAATCCGGTATCTATTGGCGGTCCGGAAAGTCTCGCTTACGTTATGTACACATCCGGATCGACGGGTAGGCCGAAGGGCGTGATGATCGAAAACCGTGCCATTATTCGTCTCGTCCGGAACACGAACTACTGCAGGTTCGGCCCTGAGGAAGTTTTCGTTCTGTTCGCTCCCGTCGCCTTCGATGCTTCTACTTTTGAAATATGGGGTCCCTTACTGAACGGTGGCCGTTTAATTGTGATGCCGCCCCGCGCGAGTTCTCTCGACGAGCTTGGCCGCGTGCTGCGCGAAAATAGTGTGACGACTCTTTTCCTCACCACCGCATTTTTCAATCTGATGGTGGATCAGCGCCTCGAAGACCTTATTCCCGTTCGTCAGCTTTTCACTGGTGGTGAGTTTGTTTCCCCTCGCCATTTTCGATTGGTGCACGAACAACTCCCGAATTGCGCCCTCTATCACGTGTACGGGCCCACCGAAAACACCACATTCAGTACGTTTTATCCGGTACCTAAGGATCATGCGTCATTCGTCTCGATTCCAATCGGCCGCCCAATCTCGAATGCGCGTGTCTACATTCTGGACGAAAACCTGCGTCCTGTTCCGGCGGGTGAATCGGGAGAGATCTATACAGCCGGCGACGGCGTTGCGCGGGGGTACTTGAACAACGCGAGCGAG
>PLZZ01000064.1 GCA_003153585.1 Acidobacteriota bacterium
CAGAAAGTGATTCGCGCCATCGAGATGAGGATACTGGCCGGAAAGCCGGTGGGAGAAATTCATCGCGCCGGACGCAACAGTCTGGAAGGTTATCACGTGCAAAAAATTGGACTCTCGCCTCCACGCGCTGCCCTTTACGCAAGAATCGACGCGCGCACCGTCGCCATGCTTAGTGGCGGCTGGCTCGACGAAGTGCGTAGGCTTTCATCCAGTGGCATCCCACCCGATGCAAAACCGTTCCAATTCATCGGCTATCCTGAACTGCTTGCTCATCTGGCGGGCCGGTTGACGATGGAAGCGGCGATAAAAAAGATTCAGCTGGCCACCCGCCAATTCGCGAAGCGCCAACTCACCTGGTTCCGCAAAGAGCCATCGGTACATTGGCTCCCGGGTTTTGGCGACGACCCGGAGGTTGGCGCGGCTGCCCTCGGTTTGCTTCAAACTCCTCGGGCATAACGGCGTCAGCGCCTGTTATCACGCGGGAGCGGCCGGTGATGCACTCACAAGCGCTTGACCCCAGCAATCCGTTTCGCTATCGTGCAGACGATATAAGCATGGCGTCCGCATCTCCAGTTCGCGAGTCCCCGCTTCAGCCTGACAATTGGATTCAAGCTGCTTTCTCGCGCCTTTCGGCGCAAGGCGTCGAGGCTGTGCGCATCGAAATTTTGGCTCGCGACCTTGGTGCGACGAAAGGCAGCTTTTACTGGCATTTTAAAGACCGCGAAGACTTGCTCTCGCGCATGCTATTGCAGTGGGAAAACGAAGAAATGCAATGGTTGGAAGCGCCGCAAGAACCTGCTTCGGGCGCGGCCGCCCGCTGGGCTCGTTTCATTGAACGCAGTGCGAACCCCGAACGCGCTCGTTTGGAAGTGTCCTTGCGTGCCTGGGCGCGCCTGGATGAGGCGGTCGCCAGCCGCGTCGCAGNNATGGTCGGAAATCGCGTTGCTCGTCTATCTCGGGTGGATGGATAGGGCCACGCGCGATCCTGGATTTCAGCTTACCGGTCGCGGGCTCGGTGAATTTCTCTCCGATCTGATCCTGGCCGCTTCCGCTCCCGCGGATCACTAGCGCGCGCTTCTGCACTTTTCTCCGAGCTGCTCAAACGGCGTATAATGACTTCCAGATGAGAGCCAATCCTGCTGTTTCCCGCGCGATCCGATACCGCGCCATCGAATGAAAACAGCCCAGCCGGTAGATAACCGAGAACGGGTCTTGCTCGTCGGAGTGGGCCTGAAAAAAGCTCCGCGCGGACGCGCCGGCGATCCAACCGCGGCTGGGCGGGACTCGCTGGAGGAGCTTCAAGAATTGGCGGAAAGCGCGGGCGCCAAGATCGAAGGCACGTTGCTGCAAGTTCGCGATGCGCTCGACCCAGCGACCCTAGTGGGCCGCGGCAAGCTGGAAGAGATACGCATCGAGGCGGACATGCGCCATGCGCCGCTGGTAATCGTGGATCACGACCTCACGCCGGGGCAACTCCGCAATTTTGAAAAGGGAGTTGGCCGCCGGGTGATCGATCGCACGCAGCTGATTCTGGACATTTTCGCTACACATGCGCGCACGCGCGAAGGCCAGTTACAAGTGGAGCTGGCGCAACTGAATTATTTGCTGCCCCGCCTTACCGGCCGCGGTGAAGAGCTTTCCAGACTCGGCGGCGGAATTGGAACGCGCGGCCCTGGAGAGCAAAAGCTGGANNTCCAGGAATCCATTGAAACGGTGCGCCGCCAGCGCACCACACGCCGCCGGGCGCGCCAGGCGCTTCCGCTGGGCATGATCGCCCTGGTGGGCTACACCAACGCCGGGAAATCCACGCTGTTCAATGCACTGACTCACGCCGACGTCCTGACCTCTTCTAAAATGTTTGCCACCCTCGATCCCACCGTGCGCGCTGTTCGCTTGCCGTCACGCCGCAGAGTTTTGCTTTCTGACACGGTGGGATTTCTTCGCGATCTTCCGCCGGACCTGATTGCGGCTTTCCGGGCCACGCTGGAGGAAGTTCAGGAGGCTGCGGTCATCATTCATGTATCGGATATTTCCAATCCGCATCACGCCGAACACGATGCGGATGTGCTGAAAGTTCTCGCGGATCTTGGCGTTCAAGATCGTCCGCGCCTAAACGTCTTCAACAAGACCGACCGGCTCCCGGAAGAAGATTTGGCCATTCTGATGAAATCAAACGAGCGCCGCGATAATACGATTTTTGTTTCAGCGCTCACAGGCGCCGGCTTGGACGAACTTCTCGCGCGAGTGGACGCGGTGATGCCTGTCGATCCTCTTGTCCGCTTGAACCTGCGAATCCCCATTTCCGACGGCCGGCATCTCTCCCTGGTCCACGCGTGCGGCCGCGTCCTTCACTCCGAAGTCTCGGATGGGCATATGAATCTGGACGCGGAACTGCCCGAATCACTCGCCCGGCGATTGGAAGATTTCGTATTTCCGCCAGCCGAAGCCTCGCATTAGAGAAATCGACGGTTGCTCCTGACGAACCATTTGCGCGATGTCAGGAGCCCATTAATCGCAATATTTCCTAGTATTTATAGTGCAAGGGATCAAAACAGGATGGAATTGAATCGAGATGTTCGATAACGGCAAATCCAATTACTAGTAACCCTTAGCTCACAAAATGCTGCAAACCTGTGCAAATTCTAAAGGAGGTTAGTGAGGGTCGATTCATCTCAAGGTTCGATCCGGATAAGGCGGCGTTCCAATCTAAATATCTTGCTATCAGGTGATTACGAGACCAAAGTTACGACCGCCAATCTTCCTCATTGGATTTTTCGCTAAATTCCCCGGAATTCAAGCTCGGCCTTTTCCACAAGGATTTCCACAGCAATATGACATAGGTACGGTATTCATGAAGAGAGGCCGGGACGTTCCACACCCAAATTCGGAGCGTTGACTCGTTTGTATTGCAGGACTATAGTGAGTCGAGCACGCGGTAGCTGCCCGACGGTCGCCGAGGTTCTTGCAGAGATCAATATGAACCTGCCAAACAGTCTCACGACCCTCCGAATCTTTTTTGTTCCTCTGCTGGTAGTCGTTCTGTTGACCCGCCAACCGAATTGGGATGTGGAAGGCTTTCCCATACATTTTGAAGTTTGGGGCGTGCTGATCTTGCTGGTGGCCGCCGCTACCGACGTAATGGATGGGTATATAGCGCGCAAGCGCCGCGAAATCACCACGCTCGGAATTCTGCTCGATCCTATCGCCGATAAACTCCTGATATCTGCGGCTTTTATTTCCCTGGTAGAGATGGGTCTGGTGCCGGCCTGGATGGTGGTGATAATCATCGGACGCGAATTTGTCGTTATGGGTTTGCGCGATATCGCCTCATCCGAGGGGTTGATTATTCCTGCTTCAGCGCTAGGCAAAACAAAAATGATTCTGCAAGTGCTGGCGGGTTGTGCCGTGATTTTAACGGCGAAGCATCCGGCGTTGAAGCCGCTCGGTATAACGTTGCTGTGGCTCGTGGTGGTAAGCGCGATAGCTTCCGCCGTGCATTATTTCCAGATGTTTTGGAGCCAGATTAATTTCCGCGTGCAGCAGCGCCGCCGTGGTGTGGCAATCGTAGAGCAGCAAGAAAAGCCTCAGGATGTCCTCACTCGGTAATCACGAAAAGCAGCTGCTTCTGGCACTCGCGCGGCGGGCCCTCACAACGGCTGTTCGAAACCGAGAATCCCTCAAGAACCTCCCGAACGATGAAGCCTTGCAGCGGCCTGGCGGCGCGTTTGTCACCTTGCATCATCGCGGAAGACTACGCGGTTGCGTTGGGCAACTTCCTTCGAAAGACACTTTGGCCGAGGTTGTCGCGCATTGTTCGAAATCTGCCGCACTGGAGGATCCGCGCTTCGAGGCAGTAAGCGCCGCCGAATTGCCGGGGATCGAGATTGAACTTTCGGTGCTGTCTACGCCCATAGACGTAAACCTGGAACAGATCGAGCCTGGTAAACATGGACTGATTGTCAGTTGCGGATGGAAGCGCGGCGTTCTATTGCCGCAGGTGGCGGGGCAATTTCTCTGGAACGCCCAGCGATTTCTGGAGGAGACGTGCGCCAAAGCAGATCTTGCCCGGGATGCCTGGAAAGACCCGGCTACGCGGGTCCAGGCGTTTACGGCAGAAGTTTTCAGCGAGGCTGATTTTCCAGCGACACCGTGAAACAACCTGGCGAACGGCGGAGAAACAGCCTACTCGATTTCGACGTAATCTCCGGCATATGCTTCGCGAAGTCCAAAAGTCAAAAGCACGGAAGAGGAATTCGGCGCGGTGCGCACGACGATTCCTTCTCCGACGACCTCTCTCGGCGTGTTATCCCACTTATATTTCGCCGGCACACTTCCGAAACCGTACACTCCGGCCCAGCTATCCGAGTCAAAGGCGAACCGCTTTGTCTGGAAGACAGCTTCATGCTCGGTGCCGGTATAACGGAATATGCGGAAGTAATCCCCGACTTTCACGCCCTGTGCACTGCCTAGATTGACGTAGAAAGTGTCGTTGGAACCCAATTCCGATACGTAGCCCTTGCCGGTGATGATCATGGCCGTAGCCTTGCCGGATGGAGGAGCGAAGCGGTCAAACTTATCTTCGGACTTGAGCGGCGGTGCAGGGCGTTCGGCGAAGGGCAGAAGAATATCGCCGCGCTGGAGGTAATTACAGGAATTCTCCACTTGCGCCACCGAGGTATCGCCATGGACCACCACCACTCTTACGCGTCCCTCGTCTTCCCACAGTATGCCCATTTTCCGGAGGATGATGAATTGCCACTTGGTCCACTCGGTCTTGATGGCGTCTTCCGTATGGCGGATGGCTGAGAATTCGTCGCCGACTTTTACGCCTTGCTTCGCGCCTTTGTTGACGTAAACGTAGTCGCCTTCCTGAAACGTGATCTTGTAGTTCGAGCCCTCGCCCGTAATTACATAGGTATCGCGCGGGATTGCTTCGGTGGAGACGACGCCCGAGCAATATAAATCTTTCCGGATGGGCACCGGGCTTGCATCTTGTGCCGAAGCAGCGATTCCGGACAGGCTCAGAATTAGACCAGCAAGGACAATTTTCCCACGCATAATGCTTGCTCCTTTAAACCATCCGGCCACTCAAACGGGCTTGCCGTAGCTATGCCGATGACTCGACTGTAATAGACGTACTGGAACCCGTCAATACATTGGTGGCCTGTGCTTTACACATTGTGTACCGCATGCTAGAAGCCTGAACTCACCTGTCCTTTGGGACAGGTTTTGTGACGTCGAATCGTCAGACCGGCCGTTTGCTAGTCTCGTGAACCAAGCAAATGGACGGCTGGATCAAGCGCCAGCGAGTGCCCGGTAATGATCGGCAAAGACAGAATCTGTGCAGTTGTCGCTGCGGAGCGGTCGCGCTCCATGTGGAAGCAGCTCGAGCGGGCGCTTCGCCAGACTCGCACCGTGGAATTGCGCCTGGACTGGCTCTTGACGGAGAAGGAGATGCAAGCTTTCCTCCGGCGGCTCGCGACTGAAAGACCCCGCGCGACTTTAATCGCCACTTGTCGACGTCGCGAGGCAGGGGGCCGCTTTCGTGGAACCATTGCGAGCCAGTTGCTCGTGCTTGCCGAGGCGCTTCGGGCTGGTTGCGGCTGGTGCGACCTTGAGATCGAAAGCTCGTCCCAGTGTCCGCCTGAATTGCTCGAGGTTCTTATAGGCCAGGGTCGCCGACTGGCATCCGCACACTTTTTCCGCGCGCATTCCGCAGATTGGCACAGTGTTGCCGCCAGGCTTTGGCGTACGCGTCCGGATGCGGTGAAAATAGCGGCAAAGTCCTGCTCACTCGCCGATGGTCTCAAGCTGCTGCGTCTCGCAAACGGCAAACGGAACGTTGTCGCCATACCCATGGGAGAGGTGGCACTACCGTTGCGATGCCTCGCGTTGCGCGAGGGCAGCGCCCTCTCCTATGCCCCGGTTGAAACGGCAACGGCGTCCGGCCAGGTCCCGCTCGATACTCTGGAAAATTTGTACAGAGCAGACCGGATCAGCCGCAAAACCCGCGTGTACGGCGTAATCGGCGATCCGATCGCTCATTCGCTGTCGCCGCAATTACAAAATGCCGGTTTTCAAGCCCGGAAAATGGATGCGGTGTACTTGCCTTTCTTAGTCCACGATCTGCGGGATTTTCTTTCTGCCGTCGAACCGCTGGGCATTCGTGGATTCAGTGTTACTCTGCCGTACAAACAGAAAATCCTGCGCCATTTGGACGATTGCGATTCGCTGGCAGCGGCTATCGGTGCCGTAAATACCGTGGTCGTTCGCGGTGCGGGGAAACTTTACGGTTATAACACCGACTATATTGGCGTGCTTCGCGCGCTTCAACTGCGCATCTCACTGCCTGCGAGCCGCATACTTATTGTCGGAGCAGGCGGCGCAGCGCGAGCCGTCGCGTTTGCGCTTGCCCAGTCCGGAGCTGCCGTTTGCATATGCGCGCGGCGGGCGCAGGAAGCAAAAATGTTGGCGCGAGCGGTCGGAGGAGAAGCTGTAACGCGCGCGCGGTTGCGAGAAGACTTTTTCGATGCAGTCGTGAACGCAACGCCGGTCGGGATGTTTCCAGCAGTGGAACGTTCGCCACTGACGGAGCATGAGTTGAATTGCCGGCTTGTCTTCGACCTAATTTATCGTCCGGTGGAAACCAAGCTTCTGCAACTTGCCGCGCGTCGCGGCATCGAAACCATATCCGGACTCGAGATGTTCCTTGCGCAGGGCGCCGCGCAGTGGGAGATATGGACCGGCCAGCGCGCGCCGGTTGCGGCTATGCGCCGCGCCGTTCTCGATGCTCTCGGCGTCGGGGGCAAACAAAATTTGCGAGCGCAGGGATGATTCAACCCGACTTCAAATCGTTTTGTAAGCTGGCGCAACAGGGCAATCTCGTGCCGGTTTACGAAACGTTCACGGCGGACCTGCTGACGCCGGTGGGCGCCCATCTCCGGCTCGCGCACAAGGCGAAATACTCCTTTCTGCTGGAGAGCGTCGAAGGGGGTGAGAACTTAGCGCGTTACACATTCACCGGCGCGAATCCCGAAGAAGTTTTTCGATCGCGCGGCCGCGCATGTTCGCTCGAAAGCGCTCGCAAGCAGACGCAGCTCGAAGGCGATCCCATCGAGCACTTGCGGCGGCTAGTGGCGCGCTATAAGCCGGTGCGCGTAGCGGGGCTACCACCGCTCATCGGTGGCGCGATCGGCTATTTCGCTTACGACATGGTTCGCCTAATCGAACGTATTCCCGCGAGTGGCCGTGACGACCTCGGTTTGGACGATTGCGTAATGATGTTTTACTTGGGGCTCGTCGCGTTCGATCACGTTCGCCATCGCGTCTGGATCGTGCGTAACGTGTTCACTGAAGGCGAAGGGACTCTGCGCGCGAAATACGACGCAGCGATCCGCGAAATCAGCAAAGTTCGTCGTACACTTTCGGGCCCTTTGCCTCGACAGCATCATGCGCCTCAGCGCCGTCCGCTTCGCATCCAATCCAACTTCACAAAGGCCAAATATCTCTCTGCCGTACGCAAAGCGAAATCTTACATCCGCGCCGGCGATATTTTTCAGGTGGTCCCCAGCCAGCGCTTTTCTGCGCGAACGAATGCCGATCCTTTCGAAATCTATCGCGCGCTGCGCGTCGTGAATCCATCGCCGTATCTTTATTTTTTAAGGCTAGACGATGTTTCAGTTGTCGGCAGTTCGCCGGAAATGCTGGTGAAGGTGCAGGGACGCGAAGTCGCTTATCGTCCAATTGCCGGAACGCTGCCCCGCGGGCACAATGAAGTTGAGGACCGCGAGCAGGAATCAAAACTGCTTGCCGATCCGAAAGAGCGCGCGGAGCACATCATGCTCGTAGATCTCGGGCGCAATGATCTCGGCCGCGTTTGCGAATACGGCTCGGTGACTGTCGAGCGCTTGATGTTTGTCGAGCGCTATTCGCATGTGATGCATCTCGTTTCGAGTTTGCGCGGCCGCTTACGGGAAGGCGTAGATTGTTTCGAAGCGTTGATGGCCTGTTTCCCAGCGGGAACGCTTTCGGGCGCGCCCAAAATTCGCGCAATGGAAATTATCGACGAACTCGAGCCCACCCGCCGCGGACTTTATGGCGGCGCGATCCTGTATCTCGACTTTTCCGGTAATCTGGATTCGTGCATCGCTCTTCGTACGCTGGTGGCAAAAGGCGGCCGGGCCTATATCCAAGCCGGCGGCGGCGTGGTGGCTGATTCAGTGCCCGAACGCGAATATCAGGAAACGATAAATAAGGCGCGAGCGGTGATGGCCGCGCTTGAAATTGCGCATAACGGGCACGCGGGGCAAAAATGATTTTGCTGCTCGACAACTACGATTCGTTTACCTACAACTTGGCGCAGTATCTCGGCCAGATGGGGCAGGATCTGGAGATCCGCCGCAATGACCGGGTAACTTTGGACGAGATTCAAGATTTGCGGCCGGAACGTATCGTGATTTCTCCCGGCCCGTGTACTCCTAAAGAAGCCGGAATCAGCGTGCCGCTCATCCAGCGCTTCGCAGGAAAAATTCCAATCCTGGGAGTGTGCTTGGGACATCAAGCCATCGGAGCGGCGTTCGGCGGCCGGGTGATTCGCGCGCAAAAGATCATGCATGGCAAGACCAGTGAAATTCAGCACGACGGCAAAACGATATTCTGGGATCTGCCGCAGCAATTCGTTGCCACGCGGTACCACTCGCTCATCGTGGAACGGAAATCATTGCCGGGGACGCTGGAAATTTCCGCTGAAACCGCGGACGGAACTATCATGGGCCTACGCCACCGCAAGCTGCGCGTGGAAGGCGTGCAGTTTCATCCGGAATCCATTCTTACCAGCGCAGGGTTTCGCCTCCTCGAAAACTTTTTGGAAATTTGAAATCGAGGCCGAGCATGCCGGGTCTAGGAAAGAACGCAGCGTGGATCCTTACAATCTTTTTGTGCAGTTTTGTTCTTGCCGTCGGGCGCTCGCCGGCCCGCACAAAAGTTTCTCTCAAGCCAGCCGCGCAGAATCCTGAATCCGCCTACCTGGGATTCGATCGAAACGAGTATCCGGGCGATGCTTACTTGCCTGCGCTCAAACAATCTTTCTCTTTTGCAGGCTATTGGTTAAACGCGGCCCCTGGTACGAAATCGAATGGCTGGGTCGGCAAGCGCGCAATGCTTCGCGACAACGGATTCGGATTTCTTGTGCTTTTCAACGGCCGCATCTCCGCCGAGCTTAAGCGGGCCGCTGACCCTGCTGCTTTGGCGGCAGCAGACGCGCGTAACGCGATCGAGATTGCAAAGCGCGAAGGCTTCTCGCCCGGCACGGTAATTTTTCTGGACCAGGAAGAGGGTGGACGGCTGTTGCTCGAGCAGCAGAAATATTTGCTGGCCTGGGTTGATGAAATAATTTCCGCGGGCTTCCGCGCAGGCGTTTATTGTTCAGGAATTCCGGTGAAAGAGAGCCACGGCCAATCCATTACTACAGCGAACGATATCCACGACCATGCCGGTGGACGTAAAATCGTCTACTTCGTCTACAACGACGTGTGTCCGCCATCTCCGGGATGCGCGAGTTCAAAACTCCCGCCGCCTGCATCCGCGAGCGGCATCGAATTCGCCGACGCCTGGCAATTTGCGCAGTCGCCTCGCCGCAAAGATTTTTCCCGCGCCTGTCCCGCTAATTACAATCGCGACGGCAATTGCTATCCGCCTCCAGGAAATGGCGCGGCCCGAATTTATCTCGATCTCGATTCCGCAACTTCCCCGGATCCATCGAACGGCAGGGTTCAGAATTGAATTGGACGTTTAACTCTTTCAGACCGCGCCGTGAGCATTTCCTTTTTCAGCCTGCGTAAACGCAACTAATCGTTCCAGCCGTTCGCGCGCCGCGCCTGAATCAATCGATTCCGTCGCTATCCGCACACCGTCAAGCCAATCCGTGGCTCGTCCCGCGGCCACCAGCGCAGCCGCAGCGTTCGCGCGGACGATATCGCGGTGTGGCCCGAGCTCGTGGCGCATCAGTGGTCGGCCCAGCACCTTGTGAATGATCAGGGCATTATGTTTTGCATCCCCACCGAGAATCGATTCCAGCGGCGCGCGCCGCAACCCAAAATCTTCAGGAACGATCGTGTAACTTCGGACGATTCCGTCGCGCAACTCGGCGACGTTCGTTTCGCCGCCGATTGANNGCTCCCGCGGGATTGGTCAGCGGGCCCAAAAGATTGAAGACTGTGCGGCCGCGAAGCTGGCGCCGTGCGGACATGGCATGCCGCGTCGCCGCATGCATTGCCGGTGCAAACAGAAAGCCAATCCCGATCTCGTCAATGGACTGCGCCACACGTTCGGGCTCGAGATCGATTCGCACGCCCAGAGCTTCCAGAACATCCGCGGAACCACACTTCGAACTGATCGAGCGATTTCCATGTTTCGCCACGCGGACGCCCGCACCTGCGACCACAAACGCAGCGGCTGTTGAAACATTGAACGTACCCTTGGCATCGCCCCCGGTGCCGCAGGTGTCAACGAGCGCCCGATCGCCGCGTGAGTAGCCGCTTGGAAATATTTTAGTTGCGTGACGCCGCATCGCGGTAGCGAAGCCAACCAGCTCCTCAACGGTTTCGCCTTTAATCTGCAACGCAGAGAGCAGCTCCAGAATCTGCGGGTCCGTCGCGCGGCCGGAAAGAATCTGCTCCATCGCGCCATCGGCTTCGGCGCGCGACAGATCTACTCCCGCGGAAATTTTCTGCAAGGCTTCGTGAATCATGGTCATTGCCGGTGACGAATTTTTCGACCGAGTTTTTCTCTACACCGACGAAGGAGAATGTTTGCGCCGTGGCCGCGCCACGAGTTCTCCGGCGCAGTTCGGACAGGTTTGCTTCATCCTTGCGGTGCAATCCGGGCAAAAGGTGCATTCATACGAGCAGATGTAGGCTCCGGCGTCCTCTCGCAGCGCGCAGTCGCATTTCTCACAGCCCATCTTCATTTCCAATGCCACGGGGAACGCCTTGCTCGCACTCGCGGTTGTAGGTAAACTTCTTTGTTTCGATTGCAGCCAAATTCTAGCACTAATGGATGGGCGATGAAGATTCATGAATACCAGGCCAAGGCCATCCTCGCGAAGTTTGGCGTGCCGGTTCCGCGCGGCGAGATGGTTACCAAGAAAGACGAAGCCCGTGCCGCGGCGCAGAGGCTCGGCGCCCCCGTGGTCGTCGTCAAAGCGCAAATTCACGCTGGCGGGCGCGGAAAAGCTGGCGGCGTGAAGCTCGCAAAATCAGCCGACGAAGCTTACTCAAACGCCGAGCGCATACTCGGAATGAAACTGGTCACGCCGCAGACGGGCGAAGAAGGACGCATCGTTCACCGGCTTTTGATTGAAGAAGGGCTGGACATCAAACGCGAACTTTACGTCAGCGTGCTTGTGGATCGCGTAACCGGCATGCCGATTTTCATGGCCAGCGCCTCGGGTGGAATGGAAATTGAGGAAGTCGCAAAAGACCATCCGGAAGCGATTCTGCGCGAGACGATTGACCCCGCAAGCGGTTTCCAGGCGTTCCAAGCTCGGAAAATCGCATTCGGACTGGGGCTCGCGCCCGAAGTTGTAAACGCCGCCGTCCCGTTTTTCCAATCGCTTTACCGCGCATTTATCGAAACGGATGCGTCCATGATTGAAATCAATCCCTGCGTCGTCACCGGCGACGGCCGCCTGGTTGCGCTCGATGCAAAAGTGATTTTTGACGACAACGCGCTTTATCGCCATCCCGAGTACAAAGAATTGCGCGATCTCGACGAAGAAACACCGCTGGAAGTGGAAGCCTCAAAATTCAAACTCAACTACATCAAGCTCGATGGCACTGTCGGTTGCATGGTCAACGGCGCCGGCCTGGCCATGGCTACGATGGACATCATCAAGCTGAGTGGCGGCAGCCCGGCAAATTTTCTCGATGTCGGCGGCGGCGCTTCGGAAGATCAGGTGAAGAATGCCTTTCGCATTCTACTGAGTGATCCAAACGTAAAGGCCGTGTTCGTGAATATTTTTGGAGGCATTCTTCGCTGCGACGTTCTGGCCAGTGGCGTAGTGAACGCGGCGAAAGAGTTGAGGTTTAAGATTCCGGTTGTCGTACGAATGGAAGGCACGAACGTCAAGCAAGGCCAGGAAATCCTGCGCAACTCGGGGCTGAATTTCACGATCGCCGCTGGCATGAAGGACGGCGCCGAAAAAGTTGTGAAACTGGCAGGAGGTGCGCGGTGAGCGTTCTCGTCGGCAAGAACACGCGCGTACTGGTGCAGGGATTCACCGGCCGTGAAGGCAGTTTTCACGCGCAACAAATGATCGAGTATGGGACGAAGGTGGTTGGCGGCGTCACACCCGGCAAAGGCGGGACCAAACATCTTGGCCTCCCGGTATTTAACACCGTAGCCGAAGCGGTGAAGGCCACACACGCAGATGCTTCCGTGATCTTCGTTCCTCCGCCGTTTGCGGCAGACGCTATTCTCGAAGCCGCCGATGCTGG
>PLZZ01000240.1:0-3668 GCA_003153585.1 Acidobacteriota bacterium
GCCGCTGGAAATCGCTTCCTGCATCGCGCCGGCACCGTACGCCTGCTCAGCTATTTGAACCAAGCCAACATGGGAAATTATGAGGAAGCCATCCGTGATTTCAAGAACGGTGAAACGCCCGTGCCAGACATTATTTCCACCCGACAGCAGGGGCGCCACAAATATGGCTTCGGTCTGAACTTCGAGCAGGAACTTACTTCGCAGCTCGGTGTTTTCGGCCGCCTTGGCTGGGGTGACGGCCGAAACGAATCTTTCGCCTACACCGAAGTGGACCGCACGCTCGAACTCGGCGTCTTCACCAAAGGCGAAAAATGGAAGCGGCGTAACGACCGCGCCGGCGCGGCGTTCGTGATGAACGGCATAGTCGCCGCCCACCAGGAATATCTCGCGCTCGGCGGCCGCGGATTTCTTCTCGGCGATGGCGCGCTGAATTACGGTCACGAAAAAATCTTCGAGGGCTTTTACACCACCCATCTCTGGCGCGGCTTCTTTGCTTCCTTCGACCTTCAGCACATCAATAACCCCGGCTACAACAAGGATCGCGGCCCCGTCTTTGTCCCCGCCCTTCGCTTCCACGTCGATTTCTAGGCTCGTCGTCACATGCCAAGAATATTGTGGAATTGTGTGGCTGCCCGGGTTTAAGCTGCGCGCCTGCGGCTTGGGGCTGGAGCGGTGAGTCGCCGGAGGGTTTAATGTCAGGTTCGAAGCTAGCTTCTCTTCTCCTTTTTGCTCTCGTTTTTGCTGTGACGTCCGCTACGGCGCAATCGCAAACGCAATCTCAATCGTCCCAAGCACAATCGCAAGCGCCGCAAGTTTCCGCACCTCCAGCCGCTGCGCCGGCGGCAAAACCGGCAGATGTTGCATCGCCAGACGCGATCCTTGCCGCAACCTACGATGTGATTTCCGGTCCCGCCGGGAAACGCGACTGGGATCGCTTCCGCTCGCTATTTGTTCCCGGAGCGCGGTTGATCGCAGTTCAAAAGGGAAAAGACGGCAATCTCGCAGCACGCGTGTTCACCCCGGACGATTACATCATCCGCGGCGGCCCTTATCTTGAAAAGAACGGCTTCTTCGAGAGAGAAGCATCTCGGCACGCCGACCGCTACGGCAACATCATGCAAGTCTTCAGCACCTACGAATCCCGCCACGACGGCAAAGACGTGGCGCCGTTCGCGCGTGGCATTAATAGTTTTCAATTGTTTTTCGACGGCGCCCGCTGGTGGGTGGTGACAATCTTCTGGCAAGAAGAAACTCCCGATACGCCGTTGCCCAAGGAATTTTTGCCCGCGGCCCACTAGTCCGGCACTTCGGAGGCAGTCCATGTTTCAAAAAGATTTGCTGAAAGGCCGGACAATCTTCATTACCGGAGCCGGCACGGGATTAGGCCGTTCGATGGCGCTCCGATTTGCGGAACTGGGAGCGAACCTCTTTATCGTCGGCCGGCGTGAGGAGCCGCTGAAACAAACCACCGAAGAGATTCGAGCGGCGGGCGCGAGAGCTGCTTACTTCTCGACAGACGTTCGCGATTTCGACGCGGTGGAAAAAGCCATCGAAGCGGCGGAGAAGGAATTCGGCCGCGTAGACACGCTGGTCAATAACGCCGCAGGAAATTTTATCGCGCGCACGGAAAAACTTTCACCGAACGCGTTCAACGCGGTAGTGGGCATCGTGCTGCAAGGCACATTCTTCTGCACGCTGGCCCTGGGGCGAAAATGGATAGCCAAGAAGCAGCCCGGACACGTTCTGAATATCGTCACCACCTACGCCGCGGTGAATTCCGGGTCGGGCTTCGTCGTTCCTTCCGCGTGCGCTAAAGCGGGCGTACTCGCGCTGACGCGTTCGCTCGCGGTGGAATGGGCGCGTTACCACATCCGGCTGAATGCGATTGCGCCGGGACCGTTTCCCACGGAAGGCGCGTTCTCCCGCTTGCTGCCCTCGAAGGAATTCGAAGAGCGCGCGAAAAATCATCATCCGATGAAACGCTTCGGTCGCCATGAGGAGCTGGCCAACCTCGCGGTCTATCTTTTGAGCGAACAGGCCGATTACGTGAATGGCGAATGCGTAGTGATCGACGGCGGCCTGTGGCTGCGCGGGGCGGGCGAATTCAATGACTTCCTGGACTTGCCCGACGCCGCCTGGGACATGCTCGAAGGCGCGCGAAAATCCAAATCCTGACGCCAATACATCACGGCCTTTCCTCCGCGGACATTTGGCGCTACACTCCTCGGCAACCCAGGCCCAATCTCCGCAATCGCAGGAGGCCGCCATGCACGCACGCGTTACCCAATTTGCAGTTCAGCCCGGCAAGCTCGATGATTTCGTGAGTGCCCTGGAGTCCGCGAGACCCCTCATGCAGGAACGCAAAGGATTCCAGGCCCTCCTCGTTTTGCGCGTGGAGGGATCGAATCCTCCGGACCTGCGTGTGATGACGTTCTGGGACTCCCAGCAGGCTCTTCAGGAAAGCGAAAGCAACGTTCTCTTCTACGCGGCGCTGGCACGAATGATGGCGTTTTCGCAAGGGTTCCCGATAATCCGCGAAGAGGAAGTCATGATCAGCGATTTTCCCCGCGCTTCAGCCGCTGGCGCGTGAATTTGCTCCTCGTTAGACGTCGTCGAAAATTGTGCGCGCTCCCATGCCTCGGCTCTCGCCTTGACCGCTTCTGCGCACGCCAGTAAGCTATTGGTTTCCGCTGGAGAATAAACAGCAGCATGGACACCGTTCAAATCACGTTGCCGGATGGCGCCACCCGCGAGGTACCGCGCGGCACCACCTCGGCGCAAATCGCGCACCAGATTTCGCCGCGTTTGGCGAAAGAAGCCCTAGTCGCGCGCGCTGACGGCGAGTTGGTGGATCTCTCGCGCCCGCTGGAGCAGGACGCAAAAATTTCCATCCTGACTGCCAAAGATCCCGACGCAGTGCAGGTCTTCCGCCACTCGGCCGCGCATCTACTGGCCGCGGCAGTGATGGAGCTGTATCCCAACGTAAAGCTCGGCATCGGCCCGCCTATAGATAACGGTTTCTTCTACGAATTCGTGCGCGAAGAGCCTTTCACCAGCGAAGACCTGGAAAAAATCGAAGCCAAGATGCACGAGCTAGCCGCGAAAGATATTCCCAACGAGCGCAAGATGATTCCGAAGCCGGAAGCGCTCGAGCTCTATCGCAAAAGCAACCAGGAATTCAAATGCGAGCTGGTGGAAGAAAAAGCCAGCGAGCCTATGGTGTCTTTTTACACCACCGGGAAATTTCTGGATTTCTGCCGCGGGCCCCATATTCCCTCCACCGGCCGCATCAAGGCATTCAAGCTGATGAACGTGGCCGGCGCGTACTGGAAGGGCCAGGAAGGCAATCCGCAGATGCAGCGGATTTACGGCGCTTGTTTCGTGGAGCAAAAAGACCTCGACGAATATCTGCACAAGCTCGAAGAAGCCAAGCGCCGCGATCACCGCAAGCTGGGCCAGGAACTCGATCTTTTCAGCATTCAGGAAGAAGCCGGCTCGGGCTTGATTTTCTGGCATCCCAAGGGCGGCATCATCCGCCGCGAAATGGAAGACTGGCTGCGCGACGAACTCACTCGCCGCGGCTACGATCTCGTTTTCACCCCACATATCATGCTGTTGGAATTGTGGAAGACCAGCGGCCACGCGAATTTTTATCGCGAAAATATGTT
>PLZZ01000240.1:3829-3949 GCA_003153585.1 Acidobacteriota bacterium
GTCCGCAGGATTACGCCGGCAGCCCCGAAGACTGGCAACGCGCCGAAGCTGCGCTTACCAACACGCTGAAGCGCATGAACGTTCCCTACAAATACATCCCCGGCGAAGCCGCCTTTTACG
>PLZZ01000230.1 GCA_003153585.1 Acidobacteriota bacterium
ACGCACTGCGTCATAGGCCCCAGATGCAGCAGCGCTTCGAGGACGCCGAACTGCCCCACGGTCAAACCCTGCCCTTCGAGCTGAACGCTGAGCCTGGCTTGAAGCGAATTCGTGGCACGCGCGAGATTGATGAAAGCACTCAGCGCGCGCTTTGTTTCCGCCGATCCTTCGAAGTGAGTTGGCAAAGTCGTTTAACCTGGAATCATTTGATATCAAAGCATCAGATGCAACACAACGCGTCGGGGATTCACGGACTAGGGTTTTTGGGTGGGCCGCAGCAGAATTTCGCTGATAAAGCTCTGGGGCGCTTGCGTGACGATAGCCTCAACTGCATGGGCTATGTCTTCTGGTTGCAGCATCTTACGAACATCTTTCCCCGCGTGCGGTGAGAAATCCGTCGCCACGCTTCCCGGGCAAATCGCGCTGACTCTTATTCCGTATTGCCGCAGGTCCTCCGCCATGCATTCTGTTAATCCCAGCAGGCCCCATTTTGAGGCGCAGTAAATGCCCCCGCCGGCAAAAGCATTCTTGCCGGCCAATGACGCAATATTGATAATGTGCCCGGCGCGGCGCTCGATCATTCCTGGCGCCACAGCTTTGCTCAACAGGAACACAGACTTCAGATTGGTGTCTAATACTGCGTCCCAATCAGCCTCCGCCGCTCCCTGGAAAGGACCAAAGTATCCAATGCCCGCATTGTTCACCAGCACGTCGATCGCACCAAAAGATTGCTCCGTTTTCTGCAACAGCTTCCCAATATCACTCGCGCGTGTGACGTCCGCTGCCGTCACCAGCACCTTGGCACCTTCGCTTTGTAGTTCAGCGGCCGCGGTTTCGAGCTTGTCCGCATGCCGGGCACACAAGCTCAGCTTCGCTCCCAGCCGGCCGAGGCTTCGCGCAATGGCCAATCCGATTCCCCGGCTGCCGCCTGTGATGAGTGCGACTTTGCCGTCCAGAGGTTTTTTCGACGCCATCAGTGCGCTCCAGCGAGGCGACTCTTTACCGAGATATAACATCATAACATTGAGGCGGTGGCGTGCGCGGCCGTCCTCCAGACCCCATAAATTGAGAACCACAGGCGGATTCACCTTGCGTGCTTGAATAGCTTTCCCTATAATCCCGTGGATTCGTTTACCGCTTTATTCTATGCGGGTCGCAGCCCCAAAGTTCGTTTCTATCCAAAACTGAATTCGGCCCAGGAGGCAGGGAAGAATATGCGAAAGTCTTTTGCCATTATCGGAGCGTTCTTCACCATCCTTGGGATGCTTTGCCTGTCCGTGCGCCCCGCCGCAGCCCAGGACCAGCAGGATCAAAATAAGCCGGCGCCCTACACCATGCCGGAATATAACGGTTTCCAGGCCTGCCACGCGGAAACCAACGCGCAAATGCGCGTGAAGTGCCTCGACGATTTTGTTGCAAAATTCCCCAATTCCACTTTGATGCCCTACGTCCTGCAGCTCTACGTTGCGAGCTATAACGAGCTGAAAAACTATCCGAAAACGGTTGACTACGCAGACAAGCTGGTGGCCCTGGGCGATAAGCTCGATGCCGGAACGCGCTTGCAAGCCCTCTACACACGTTCGCTGGCGTTCAACTATGCGTTCAACGAGAAGGCAGCCGACGCAGCCGATCAGCTTACCAAGGCCCGCGCGGCGGCTCTTGAAGGACTGAAGATCCTGACCAGCATCGCCAAGCCCGCCACCCCTCCCATGACCGACGACCAGTTCGCCGAGCAGAAGAAGGGGCCAACCGTTCTGTTTAATTACACGGCGGGATCCGCGTCCTACACGCTGAAGGATTACCCTAGCGCCATTCAGTATTTCAAAGCGGCTCTGGGTGTGAATCCCACTGACGCCATAACAAACTACCGTCTGGGACTTTCTTATTTGCAGTCAACTCCTCCGCAGCCCCTCGATGGCTTCTGGTATCTGGCGCGCGCCATCGACCAGAAGATTCCCGACGACGCGAAGGTCAAAGATTACCTCCGTAAGCAAATTCTCGGCTACGAGCAGCCGGGATGTGACTCCCAAGTGGATGCGCAGCTAGCCGAGCTGCTTCAGTTGGCGGCTAATTCTCCCGACCGCCCTGCTACCTACACCATTCCCAGCGCCGACGATCTGAAGAAAATTCAAGCTGCGAGTAACATTTTGACCGTGCTCGCGGATCTCAAAGGCGGCGGCGACAAAGCCAAAATGACCTGGCTGGCTATCTGCGGCGCCGAATTCCCGGAAGTCGTCGGCAAAGTAATAGACGTCGTCCCCGGAACCGATTCTGTGGAGTTGCACCTCGTCACGGGGGCCACCCCCGAGGAAATTGAAAAGGCTACGGAGGCCAACCTCGATGTAAAAGTTCCAGGCCAGCCCGAAGCTGCGCGCTTGCAGAAAGACGATGGCGTGCGCTTCAGCGGCACCATCGTGAGCTTCGATCCCGATCCGGCCTTCATGCTGCACTGGGACAAGGCCAAAGTGAACCCTGAAGACATCCCGGCCGAAAAGGGCAAGCATACCCCTCACAAGGTCGCCCCGAAAAATCCCGGTAAGTAGAGTTCAAGGCGCAAGTTTAAAGAAAATGGCCGGCTCGTTTTCGGGCCGGCCATTTTCTTTTAAAGCCTGTCCCCATAGACTGGCGCACTGATACCGGCGACACGAAGCGATGTCCTTCGGCCTGTAACCCCTCACGTCGTTTCGATTGAAGTCTGTTGGCGTTCTAGCTGCGGCGGCGGCTAACGTGGTCTAGCTTGTACTCGCCGACTTTACGGCTGAGAGTGTTGCGATGGATTCCCAGGGCTTTGGCCGCGCGGGATTGGTTTCCCTTCAGGCGTTCCAGCACTCGCTTGATGAATTTTTTCTCGAATTCCGTGACTGCTTCTTCGAGTAGGATACCTCGCTCGACCATCATTCCGACCAGCGATTCCAATTGATCTTTCACGGTTTCACGCTCCGCAGTAATACGCCCGGGCGAAGGTCCTTACTTTTCGTCGAGTGAGTGGCCGGTAATCTGCTGATACGCTTCTCGATATTTCGCCTGCGTTCCGGTAACCACCTCCGGCGGCAGAGCAGGGCCTGGAGGTTGTTTATTCCAGCCGATCCGTTCCAGATAGTCGCGCACGTATTGCTTGTCAAAGGATGGCTGCGCTTTGCCCGGAGCATATTGATCGGCGGGCCAGAAGCGCGAGGAATCAGGAGTCAGCGCCTCGTCGATCCAGATCATATCGTTACCGATCAAGCCAAATTCGAATTTTGTGTCGGCCATGATGATCCCGCGCGCGCGCGCGTGTTCAGACGCCAGGCGATAAATTTTCAAGCTGGTCTCACGCAGGCGTTCGGCGAGCGGCTGGCCGATGCGCGAGACGGTTTCCTCGAAAGAGATATTTTCATCGTGCCCGCTGGTAGCCTTTGTCGAAGGCGTAAAAATCGGCTCGGGCAGCCGGTCGGATTCGCGCAGGCCCGTCGGGAGCTCGATGCCGCAAATTCTCCCGCTCTTCTGATAGTCCTTCCAGCCGGACCCGGAAATATAGCCCCGCACGACGCACTCGATGGGGATCGGCTCGGTCTTCCGCACCAACATTGCACGCCCCACAAGCGAGCTTTTGTACGGCGCTAACTCGCCGTCAAAATTCTCCGCCGTAAGAACATGGTTCGGGATCACGTCTGCGAGCTTTTTGAACCAGAAAAGCGACAATTGCGTTAGAACGCGCCCCTTATCGGGAATCGGCGTCGGCAGCACGACGTCAAAAGCCGAAAGCCTGTCGGTAGCCACGATAAGCAAGCGGTCGCCAAGCTCATAAATATCGCGAACCTTGCCTCGTGCCCGAAGCTTCAGCCCCGCGAAATCAGTTTGTGAAATGACGGCACTCATTTGTGGAGAAGACACTGGATATTTTTCCTCACTGGAGGCGGGTATTCTAGCGCAGCGAGACTGGATGTCAACGCCTAAGAATTTTTTTCCTCAGCGATGACTCGCTCAATGGCTTTGACAACCATCCGGCATTAAGCGGCGTTGCTGGCGGCTTTCGGTGCGGCCGCGGAGGCGGCATCTTCCCACTTGACGGAAACCAGCTTCGAGACGCCCGGTTCCTGCATCGTCACTCCATACATGACCGATCCCATCTCCATCGTCTTCCGATTGTGGGTTACCACGATGAACTGCGTTTGCGCGCACATCTCTGCCAGCATTTTATTGAAGCGCCCAACGTTGGCCTCGTCGAGCGGTGCGTCCACTTCGTCAAGTATGCAGAACGGACTGGGCTGGTAGCGGAACACGGCAATGAGTAAGGCCAGAGCCGTAAGCGCTTTTTCGCCCCCGGAGAGCAGAAGAATGTTTTGCAGCCGCTTTCCCGGTGGCTGCGCCGCAATGTCAATCCCGGCTTCGCCCGAGCTGTCCGGTTCGCTCAGCCGCATCTCGCCNNGTAATGGTAAGCCGCGTGTTTTCGATGGCTGCAACCAAGTCGTCGCGCTCGCGTCGCAAGAATTCCTCGCGCTGCTCGCACTCTTGAAACTCTTCCAGCGCCATCATATTGACCGGCCCCATGGCTTCCACGCGGGCCTTCATTTCGTTGTAATTCGTCTCCGCCGTCACCAGGTCTTCGCCGATAAGCAATTGCGCTTCTTGTGCCATCAGGTCTTCGGGCTGTGCGTTTAATTCAGCGACGCATGTTTGGCGCAAGTAATCGCGGTCCGCGTCATTACGCGCTTTTTCGATTTGCCGCTGGCTGCGTTCGGCGCGAAGCTCGTCGAGAGACTGGCGTTTTCCTCGTACGGATTCTTCCAGCACCGCTGTGCGCGACCGGGCTGCTTCCCATTCCTTTTCGAGCGCGCCCTTCTGCTCTTCCATCCTGTGTTTCTCTTTACGCAAATCGTCGGCCTGGAGCGAGAGCTGGCCGCAAGAGGATTCCAGCTCGGACTTTTCCTGATACATCGCTTTCTGCTGCTGTCGCAACGATAACAAACGCTCCTCGGCGAGGCCGATTTCCTCCGAAACCTTTTGTCCGGTGGCCTCGGCGCTTACCAATCGTTCGGTCATCGTCGCCAGCTCTTCGCGGCCTGTGCCCAGCCGTTCCTGCAAAGCCTGAAAATCTTGNNTTCAGCCGGCCGATTTCTTCGCGCTCGGTGGAAAGCTGAAGTTCGATTCTCTGCAGATCTAAGCGCGCCTGGTCCAGAAGATGAGTGGCCGCGACTAGAGATTTTTCTGCCTCCACGTGCCGTGAGTTTGCCAGCGCCACGGTGGACTCGCCCGCGGAGATTTCATGGCCGAGTTGAGTGAGTTGCTCCTGCTGTTCCTGGCAGATTCGCTCCAGGCGCATGGCCTCGGCCTCATGCTGGCGAAGTTCTCGCTTCAAGGCCAATGGGCCTGCCTCTCCCGCGCGGCCGCCGGAAACGATGCGCCCGTGATAACAAGTGCCGTCGAGCGTCAAATAATAACTGTGCGGATTTTCGTGCGCCAATCGTTCGGCTACGGCGGACTCCACCAGGTACGCGGTGCGAAGCTTGGTAAGAAAATGTTTCGCCGTCGGCCCCACCGGATCGCGGAATTCCACCAGCCGGTCAAGTCTCGCCACGATGCCCGGCGCCAGGGGAAGGGAACCGTCGGCTTCGGGCGCCTGAATATCCAGATTCACTTGCGAATCGACAAAGAAAGTCGCGCGCCCGCCCATTTCATTGCGCAGCAGCGCGATCCCGGCCCGGGCGTGATCGAACGATTCGACCACGATGTATTCCAGCTCATCCCGCAGGAATTGCTCGATGGCACTTTCGTATTTTTCCTGTACCTCAGCGTAATCGGCCAGCAATCCGATTGCTCGGAAGCCGCCGTCAGGGGAAGCCTGATTATTACGCGGATTGACGCTGAATAGTTTCTGCACCGCGTCGGCCGTGTAGGCGCGGTCGCTTAGGATCTGCTCGATGGATGTGCGCCGCGCTCGCTCCGCTGAAAGGTTTTCACGAATCCCTTCCAGCCGCTGTCCGGCTTCGCNNCTGGTTGTGTCGAAGTTCTGCGAGCCGCGTCTGCGAATTTTGAACCTCTTTTCCGAATTCCGTTGCTTGCAATTGCGCCTGTGCGAATGTGCGTTCAGCCGCCGCAACTCTTTCTTTCAATCCGGCGCACTCGTCTTCGATTGCTCGCAGCGCGATGCCGCGCTGTTCTTCAGCAGCTGCGTGTCGGGCGGCTGCCTCTTCAGCCTGCAGCGATTCCGCCTGTTCGCGTGCGGATTCTTCCACCAAGCGCGCTGCCAACTGATGCAGCTCCGCAATGCGCGCTTCCAGCCGTTCTTGCTCGCCGGCGCTGGATGCGGCTTGCTCCGTCGTTTGGTGGAGTGCAGCCTCCAGCAGTGCGGTCTGTTCGCGAAGGGAACTCGCCGCCTCGCGCTGTGCCGACATCCGCGCGGTTAGCTCCGCTGCCTGCCGCTCAGCCTGTTCCAATTCAACAGCCAGGCGCGTAGCGCGCGTGTCAATTTGGGCCACTTGCTCGCGATTAAACGTGATTCGGTTTTCCGCGCGATCCAGGTCCAGCGCCGTTTGCCCTAGCAGGTTATGGATTTGCCGCAATTCGGCGTCCAGCTCGTAGCTCCGCGCGCTCAACCGTTCTTGCTCGGACTCTAGCTCGTGCACCGAGCGCGCCTCGCGCTCTTCCACCGACTCCATTTCGCGCAGTAAATTTTCCAGCCGCGCAGCTTCGATATCCAGATGCTCCGCCTTGCTGGCCAGAACGCTCCGGAGCAGCGCGCGCATTTGTTCCCGCAGCTCCGCGTAACGCCGCGCTTTGGAAGCCTGCCGTTTTAGCGAAGCAAGTTGCTTCTCCACTTCCACCAGAATATCGTTCACACGCGAGAGATTAAGCTTGGAAGCTTCCAGCTTCGCTTCCGCCAAACGCCTCTTCGTCTTGTACATCGTAATGCCGGCCGCTTCTTCAATAATTGCGCGGCGGTCCATCGGCTTTGAATTCAGAATCTGCCCGATGCGCCCCTGTTCGATAATTGCGTAGCTATCCGGTCCCAGCCCCAATCCCATAAAAAGTTCTTGCACATCGCGCAAACGCGCCACGCGCCCNNGCGATCGCAGATTTCTCAGCCGCGCGCTTCTTCCAAGGCTTGCGGTTGTCCGTATTTTCTTCCGCCGGGACGTCAGTTTGAGCGGATGGAATCTCAAGAAAGCCATCTTCGTTCGCTACAGAGATTTGCTCCTCCACAAGCGTGGGTCCAGCCTCCGCGGGCATTTCCTCCGGTGCGTCAAGCACCTTGGCCACGGCTTCCGACAGTTCCGGGTCCACCAGCGTCAAAGTCACTTCCGCCAGACCCAACGGAGGCCGCTTGGCAGTCCCGTTGAATATGCAGTCCGACATGCGCTCCGCCCGCAACTGCTTATGGCTCTGTTCTCCCAGCACCCAGGAAATGGCGTCCACCACGTTCGACTTGCCGCACCCGTTCGGGCCCACGATGCACGTGATTCCGCTGCCGCTAAACGTGATCGGCGTCTTCTCGAAGAACGATTTGAACCCCAACAACTCGACTTTACGTAGTTTTAACACCAGTTCCCTCGCACAGTTAGCTCCCCACGCCTCATCGGCAGAAGGGGCTTCAATTTGAAATTTCCTTGGAGGTCTTTCGAGACAAAAACGTGGGAGGGTCGCTAATCAATGGCCCTGCCGCCTGGCGCTATCGGATCGGCGGTACGGGAAAAGAAATTAGCATGGCGCGCGAGCGGTGTAAAGGCCGCTCTTCCGATTTGTTCCAG
>PLZZ01000162.1 GCA_003153585.1 Acidobacteriota bacterium
AGCTGCACTCCAATCCGCTCCTGCAACTTGTAGACCTGGCGGAAGGGATCAAGACCCAGAACTGAGATGGTGCCGCGATCGGGCTTGCGAATACCCTCGATGCACTCCATCGTGGTGGTCTTTCCGGCGCCGTTCGGTCCGATTAAACCGAATATCTCGCCGTCGTTGACCTCGAACGACACCTCGTCAACTGCTACCGTTCGGCCATAGGTCTTTCGGATTCCAGAAACCTGAATTACGGGAACAGAAGTCCTGAGGGAGTTCATTCAACTCTCGTGGGATGCTGAGTCGGGAATCGCTCCACCGGTTGGCTCGGTCGAGGTGTCATCTCTTGAAGCCGCCAGCGGTGAGGATCGTCAGTCTCACGCTGGCGATTCTATCAGCTTCGCGCACGGGCGTAATAGCTCGCAAAATCCTAGATTACTGAATCGGATCGTATCCGCCTGAGTTCGAGCCGTTGACTTGCCTCCTGCTCCAACCTAATATGAGCGCGCCCCATGACGGACTCTTCCTCTTTCATCGGCCGTACCGTCTCTCACTACCGCATCGTCGAAAAGCTCGGCGGCGGCGGNNTCGGCCCTGAATCATCCGGACATCTGCACGATCTACGAAATTGACGATCAGCACGGCGAAGCGTTTATCGCCATGGAATTTTTGGAAGGCACGACGCTCAAGCATCGCATCTCCGGAAACCCTGTCGAGACGGATATCCTGGTGGGTTTGGCGATTGGGATTGCGGACGCGCTCGACGCCGCACACAGTAAAGGAATCGTTCATCGCGACATCAAGCCCGCCAACATTTTCGTCACCGAGCGCGGTCGCGCCAAAATTCTGGACTTCGGGCTTGCCAAACAAATTCGCCTCGCCGCAGTCCATTCGATGACGCAAGATGCAACCTACGCCGCGCATATGACCGCGGGAGTGCGTCCGGAAGATCTCACCAGCCCGGGCGTGGCCGTGGGCACGGTCGCGTACATGTCGCCCGAGCAAGTTCGCGGGAAGGAACTCGATGCCCGCACCGATCTGTTTTCGTTCGGCGTAGTGCTGTACGAAATGGCTACAGGCTCAGTTCCCTTTCGCGGTGAAACATCCGGTGTGATTACCGACGCGATTCTGAATCGAGCTCCCGCTGCGCCAGTGCGGCTGAACCCGGATATCCCATCGAAGCTCGAAGACATCATCAACAAAGCGCTGGAGAAGGACCGCGACCTGCGCTACCAAAACGCTTCGGACATGCGCACCGATCTGAAGCGCCTTAATCGCGACACGGCCACCGGCCGCATCACGGCGCAGACCTTAGCCTTTGAGGAAGCGCCGGACAGATTATCGGATTCGTCGACAGGCACGCAGGCACAGGCGTCCTCTGGGCGGCGGAGTGCAATCTCACTCGCCGCTGAGAGAGAGCTCGCATCAGGCGCGACACGGCTTTCATCAGCGCCCGTCGCGCCAGCATGGCAGCGATTTGCTCCCTGGGCACTCGCCGCGGTGCTCGGCATTGGGCTCCTGATCACCCTGTTTGCTTTGCGGCAAGCGTCGCAACCTTCCCTGCTGAAGCCGATCGAGCTCTCTCTGTGGATTCCGCCCGAACATCCGTTGGACACCATCGACGGAACGGCTGTAGCCATTTCTCCGGATGGATCGCGATTGGCTTATGTAACCCGGGATCAAGGATCAAACGCCGGCAAACTTTACGTACGCGAAATGGACAACAAAGACGCGGTGCTGCTCGGCGGCGCCGGCGCAGCCTCCGTCCCGTTCTTTTCTCCCGACAGCCAATGGATCGGTTTCTTCGGCGACGGAAAATTGAAAAAAGTTTCCGTCCGAGGTGGCGCACCGATTGTGCTGTGTGACCTGAACGGCTATCGCGGCGGATCCTGGTCCGAAGACGGGACCATTGCATTTCCGCTGCAATTCACTTCCGGACTGTACCGCATCCCGGCGTCGGGAGGCACTCCGGAGGCGCTCACGCATCTGGATACACAGCGCGGTGATATTACCCACCGCTGGCCGCAATTCCTGCCAGGCGGCAAGGTGCTGCTCTTCACCGCATCCTCGGACAACAATTTTTTCGAGCACGCTCGCGTGGAAGCAATCTCGCTCGATAAGGGCGACAAAGCCGCGGCTAAGGTGCTGGTGGAGAATGCGTATTTCGGCCGCTATCTAGCGGGCGGCTACCTGTCCTATGTTTCTCAAGGCACGCTCTTCGTTGCGCCTTTTGACCCACACGAGCTAAAGATAACGGCGACAGCGATTCCGGTTTTGCAGGGAGTGGATGCGGATCTCTCCAATGGCGCGGTGCAAATGAGTGTCTCGCGCACCGGCACCGCTGTTTATTTGTCCGGCGGAGCTTTGAAGCAGAACGTGAATGTCGCTCTGCTGGACCGCAAGGGCAATGCCTCGCTGCTGATGGACGACCATCCGGACGCAGCCTCCCCGGAGATTTCTCCGGACGGAAAGCGTCTAGCGTTTCAATCGACCAACGGAATTTGGGTCCACGATATCGCGCGCGGCACAACGTCTTCTCTCACTCCCGGGACTCCCGGAGCGTCGTACCCATCCTGGTCTCCCGATNNGATCCTGCTGCCAAATATGGACTCTTACCATTGGCGAAAACGGCAAACCGGAGGAACCGCGCCGATTGCCCGCGGATAGCAATGGCACAGCCCGTTCGCCGCAATTCTCGCCCGACGGCCGTTGGTTGGCATACTTCTCATGGGAATCCGGCCTCGCCCAGGTTTATGTAGTGCCGTCTTCCGGCTCTGGAGGCAAATGGCAAATTTCCACCGATGGCGGCGTGGAACCGATTTGGTCGAAAACGGGCCATGAACTTTTTTACCTCGTTGCGGGCGGCGGTACGATGATCTCAGTGCCATATACTGTGGACAAGGACTCCTTCCAGCCCGGCAAACCCGAGGTCCTCTTCACCGACAAGTTCGAAATGCGCGCGCCCCTCACATCCTATGATGTGACGCCCGACGGCCAGCACTTCGTGATGTTCCAATTCGCCGGCGGCCGCTCCGCCCCGTCCTCCGCCCCCACCGTAGTCCTGAACTGGCTAGACGAAGTCCGCCGCCAAGTCGCCGCCGGCCAATCCGACGCGGCTAAGTGAACAGCAGAGAGCAGCGATGACGCTGTTCGCGGCCGGAGATAGCGAATCACCGACGTGCTCCAGCCTCACCTGAAGACCGAGTGGTAATCTCTTGCCGGGTCCACCTTGATGCGGTTCTCGCCAATTCCCGCATAATGTCGCCGTCGGTCTTGCCTGAACTTTTCAGCACGTGAAAAGAGTGATCCGCCGTTTCAATCACGTGCAATGTCACTCGCGCTCCGAGCTCGGCACAAATGGGTCGCAAGAGCTTAAGATCGGCGAAAGGGTCGCGGGTTCCCTGGAAGAAAAGCATCGGCAATCTGACATTGGGCAGGTGCTCCGCACGTTTCGTTCCCGGTTTATTCGGCGGGTGCAGAGGAAAGCCGAAGAACACCAGCCCGCGGACTCCATCCAACGTATTTTGAGCGGCAGCGAGCGAAGTCATTCGTCCTCCGAGCGACTTCCCTCCCGCAAATAGCGGCAGGTCCGCAGCCGCTTCCGACGCAGCGTGAATTGCTGAAAGGATGGCAGCGGTAAGGACGGGTGGCCGATCGGGGATCTTCCGCCGCTCCTCCATGTAGGGAAACTGGAATCGCAACGTCGCTACTCTCGCAGCCGCGAGTTCGCTCGCGAGTGATTCCATGAATGGATGCGTCATTCCGGCACCTGCGCCGTGCGCGAGCACCAACAGAGATTCCGCATTCTGCGGACGCAGGAGAATCGCGGACACCTCACCCGCGTCTCGAAGGGCAAAACGAATGTTCTCGCTGATCGACATTTTGACCTGAATGTGGGAATGAGAAGAGTGGCGGAGAGGGTGGGATTCGAACCCACGGTTGAGTTTCCCCAACACACGCTTTCCAAGCGTGCTCCTTAAACCGCTCGGACACCTCTCCGTTTTTTATTGCGATTCAGGTTAGCACACTCACAATGCGTGCCGGAGATGGTTTTGTGTCGTGGGACGCGAACGGGCGCGACTCGGACAGTCGCGAAGTCCCGTCACGGTAACCGTTTGCATCCAGCGAGCCATAGCCCCGCTGGCCAATTTGTGGCGCAAAGGTCCTTTAGACGGCTCTGCTCCAAAAGTCCGGAACAGGTTCCTGAAACCCGACGACTACCGCGGTTCGCTCCAGGTATTTCGACCGTTCGGCGACTACGTGGCATTCATGCTCTTTCTGGTTTACTTTGTTGATGAGCAAGAGGCGTTGGCCACACCTCACCGGAGTCGTGAGCGTAATCAGCCCGCCGCCGGCATTCACGCGGAGTGCCTCGGTTCCTTCGTGGAAAGGTTCGCTTTCCACTGTCCGTCCGTAGACCAGCACCGGAAGATATACCCACAGGCGGTCACTCCTTCGGCGTTCTGGAAGCCCGTCGCGGTCTTTGGACACTACTCCGTCGTGAGCGCTCGCCGAAATCGGCTCTTCGCCTTCCTTCAAGAAGTTCCAAATCCCGCTCACGTATTACCTCGCTCCCAAAGCTTCGTATTTCATTCGATTGTAACCCAAGCGCCGAGTAAAGGGACCGTCGCGTCTTATGGAATGGGCGCATGGGAGATAAGTGCCACACTAAATCTCGCTAATAGTTGCAGACAAGACCCCATTGCCGGATAATCGCAGAATCGGAGCGCTTTCCGCCCGTCCATTCATTTCTTATGATGAATTGTCCGCACTGCAGCACGGCAAACCCGGACTTCGCAACATCCTGCAAGGAGTGCAGCACCCCTCTTCTCTCCACGTCGGGAGATATGGATTCAGAAACGGTTCAGATGGTCGATCCTGCTGCCATCACTCTCGGCAGCGATTTTGGAACGCGCTACCGCATTGAATCGCTCCTAGGCCAAGGCGGCATGGGGCGAGTCTATAAAGCCTACGACAAAGAACTCGATCGCACCGTTGCCATTAAGGTTGTTCGCGAGGGAGCGATCGGGCAAGCCGACGCTTTGAAACGATTCAAGCAGGAGTTAGTACTCGCCAGTAAAATTTCGCATAAAAATATTCTGCGCATTCACGATATGGGCGAAGTGGGCGGAGTGCGGTTCATCTCCATGGCCTACATCCAGGGAAAGGACCTCCAGCACATCATCCGGGAAAATCCGAAGATGCCGCTCGAGCGCGTTTTGAAATTTTCGCAACAGATTGCGGAAGCGCTGGCGGCGGCGCACGCGGAAGGGGTCGTACACCGGGATCTGAAGCCGCAAAATCTTCTGATCGGAAATGACGATCAAGTTTTCGTTTGTGACTTTGGCTTGGCAAAATCTTTTGAAGATAGCGCGATTGGCATGACCCGGACCGGAGCTTTTCTAGGCACTCCGCGTTACATGTCGCCTGAGCAAGTGGAAGGCAAGCCCGCGGATCAGCGCGCCGACCTGTACGCCTTTGGATTGATCCTCTACGAAATGGTGACCGGGGATGTCCCCTTCACGGGCGAATCCACGCTGAAGGTGATGTATCAGAGGATCCAGGAAAAACCCAAGAGCCCGAAGCTGATCAACGCGGACCTGCCGAATTGGCTCGTTCGCATCATTATGCGTTGCCTGGAAAAGGATGTTGCGGATCGTTATCAAAGCGCTTACGAAATTCTAGCGGACCTGCAAGGCGCCAAGACATCGTCGAGTAGCGGCGTTTCGCGCAGCGGCTCCAGTATACAGATCCAGCTCCCGGAGTTCGCCGCACGCCGCTGGGTATGGTTTGCCGCCGGCGGTGTCCTGCTGATTGCTCTGGCGTTTGCGATTCCGCCCGTGCGCCACCTGATCCTCCCTGGCGGCAGCGGATCCTCGAGTGTCTCCGGTGTCCCGCCCCTCGCAAGCGGCCGAATTATTGCTGTGCTTCCGCTCCAAGTGCTCGGCGACCCGTCGCAACTCGGCTACTTGGCTCAGGGCATCGAGGAAGCGCTTTCGGCAAAATTATTTCAACTGACTGAAGTCCATGTCACTACCGGTGAAGCCGTTGCGAAAGTTGATCAGAAGCAGCCCCTTGAGAAGGTCGCTAGACAGCTTGGAGTGAACCTCCTCGTTCAGGGAACAGTTCAAGGGCAAGGTGATAAAATTCGCGTCGTCCTGAGTTTGCAGGATGCCGCTGCAGGCAAGCGCCGCTGGACGCATGAATTCGATGGCGTCACTGGGGACCTCTTCGCGCTTGAAGATCAGATTTACAATCAATTGGTTTCGGCGCTCACGATCACTCCGACGAATGAGGAGCTTGCCAAATCAGTGGCGCGCCCCACGGATAACGTCGCGGCATATGACTTTTACCTTCGTGGGCGCAATTCCCTGCGCGGAAACGATGCTAAGAGTATTCAGGCAGCCCTCGACTTCTACGATCAGGCATTGAAAGAAGACCCAAAGTTTGCGCTTGCATACACTGGGGTGGCCCAAGCCAGCTTGCGGATGTATACAATCAAGAAGGACGCCTTTTGGACCCAAAAGGCACTGGCCGCGTCGCAACAAGCTCAACAGCTCAACGATAAACTTCCGGAAGTGCACTGGATGCTCGGGGCCGTTTATCGTGCCACCGGCAAGTATCCGGAAGCAATTGCTGAGCTGAATCGGGCTCAAGCTTTGGCGCCCAATTCAGATGACGTCTATCGGCGTTTGGGCAACGTTTATTTGGCTAGCGGCAACGCACCCCGCGCGATAGAGGCCTATCAAAAGGCAATCGACCTTAATCCCTACTACTGGATCAACCAAAATTCTCTCGGCGACGCCTACTATGAAGTCGGAGAATACGATAAAGCCCTACAGGCGTTCAAACAAGTTAGCGTGCTGGAACCGGACGTCAATGCCGGATTCGAAAATGCCGGGGGCGTGCTGGTTCAGGAAGGCAAATACAGCGATTCGATTCCGTACTTGGAGAAGGCTATTCAGATTGAACCTGATTCTGGCGCCTACTCGAACATTGGTACGGCCTATTTTTTCCTAAAGCGATTTGGCGAGGCCTCTCAGGCATTCGAGAAGGCTGTAGCGCTCAATCCAAATGACACCGTCACGGTCGTAAATTTGGGTGACGCTTATCGCGGATCGGGACAAACGGACAAGGCTAAGGATGCGTATCAGCGCGCGATCTCCCTTGGTTACAAGGAATTGCAGACGAATCCACAAGATGCAACAGTCATGGCGGAGATTGCATTAACGTACGCCAAAATTGGGAACCCTCAAGAAGCAGAAACCTTTATCCGGCGCGCTCGGGCGCAAGACAAGAAAAACGTCAACATCGTCTACAGGGAAGCCCAGATCAATGCCCTAACCGGAAAGTCGAGTCAGGCGCTCGCGCTCCTTGAAGATGCTCTCCAGGACCACTACTCCGCCGAAAACGCAGCGGTTGATCCAGATCTGGATAATCTCCGCAACAACCCGCAGTTCGACAACTTGATTAAGAAATACTCAAATAAGAAGCCATAGCTAGTGACAAGAGGTAGCTTTTGCTTACGAATCGCGGCGCAAGGAGAGGCCCTTCCGGAATTGATACCGTTCATAAACAGCAAGCGGGGAGTCTTTCTGGGCGGGCCAATCCAGGGGTAAACGGCCGGGTCAAAGAAACCTAGCCGATTCGAAGCGGGCGGGCAAGCTTTAGTTTAAGCTGGCGGCCAATTCTTTCATCCTGCTCGGCTGGCCTTGATCGCTTTCCGATTCTTCCAGCAATAAAATCCAGCGACCGATAATCCCAAAGCGAGCAGGAGCAGCCCGTTAGGCTCTGGCGAGATCACTACTAGTCCAACAGCCTCGTTCGTCGTCAGCCCGCTGCACGATGCTGTCGGACTGCACATAACCGACAAGATGAGGTTGTCGTCCTTTACTCCTTCTGAACACATTCCAGCAAAGGAGGGATTTTCCACGGCCACCAGCGCACAAGAATAGAGGGTGTTCGGCAGCGTGGGGACGATTTCGACGAAGAGTGCATCGAGAGTTGCGGTACCGATATAGTCGAAATTCGCCACAAAGCTACTACCAACCGGCGTGATAATCAACGGATCTGCGAACGAGTTCGTTGTAAAGCAGGTATCGGTTACGCAGTCTGCGTCCTTGGGCGCGGTTATCAACACTGTAGGATCACCAACACCGCTGCCGTCCGCCCAAGCCATGCCAGCGGACACAGCTGCAAAAGCGACCAGAACCGCAAAACGCACCGCACCTTTAAACGTCATTCGAATCCTCCCCTAATAATTTCCTGCCGGTCCTATTGCACATCCGGTGCCAAATCGAGCTCGGATATCAACTCCGTAGGTCCTTTGTTTTCTTCGCGGATATAAACGCTCTCCGGAGGCATAAATTGATTGTATGCAAACATTTGCGTATTACCGGAAACCATTAGCCCGAACGCGGCCGCTACTTGCGGACTGCGTTAGAAATCGGATCTCTTATTCAGTGACGGATTAGGGGAACCGCGTCGCCACCACGTCACGTCAATCCAACACCTATATACATAACCAATCGTTCCTCTCTAGTGCAGCCGGACTTGGAACCGAGCCCCCTCTGATGGGAACTTCCACACTAAGAAAGAGGAATTTTCTCCATCCTCTGCTCCCTGCATGGAGCACGATTCCCCGGTTGAGTTATTCACGCGGGCTCGGAGTCATATCTCGTGCTTTGTGGATGTCGCAGGTTGGATCCCCCTTTCATGCCGCTAAGGAAGTATGGAGCAATCACTCGCAGTGCTTGACATGCAGCTGTGCATGGGATAACACTCACCCGGAATCATTTGCGGGCACGGCATCGAACACCAACATTGCGATCTAAGCCCCGTAGGGAGGGGAGTCATGCCCGCGAAACAAGCGCGACAGCGGCCCATGCAGAGGAAAGAATGCCGCCAGCCCAGATTGTAGCGGCAGACTTTACGGGGTTGTCAGGGATGCCATTGGGGCCACGATCTTCCGCAGAGGTGGGACTGCTCTCTCGCTCTGCCTTGGCGGAATTCTGCGCCGGTTCGTCATTACTAACCCAGCCAAGCAATAATGTCATTCCGAATCAAAAGGATATGCCGTGGTGCAAAACTTGATGCAGCCACCTCCTGAAAAACGGCTAACCTTCTTGGCGGTATCGCTCGGCGCCTGCCTCCTGCTGTACCCTCCAGTGTCACACCCGCAGTCCGTTCAGGACGAATCCAATCGAACCGGAAAGCCCGTTCAGGGAGAAACGCCCGAAGATTACAATCGACGCCTGCAACAACTGAATCAATCGCTCGCAACTCCTGCCACGGACAGCGAGCAAGGTGAATACCGAATCGGCTCCCACGATCTCCTCGAGATAAATGTATTTGAGGCCCCAGACCTGAATCGCTCGCTCCGTGTCTCAGCCGGAGGCGAAATTTCTATGCCGTTGCTCGGCGCCGTTCAATCATCCGGCCTGACCGCCCGCGAGCTCGAAGGAACCCTTGAAGTACGGCTGCGCCAATACATGAAAGATCCGCACGTCGGCGTTTTCGTTACCACCGTCGAAAGCCATCCGGTCTCCGTTGTCGGTGCGGTCAAGAAACCCGGCGTCTTCCAAATTCGCGGCACCAAAACCGTGCTGGAGATGCTCTCCATGGCTGAAGGGCTCTCGGACGATGCCGGCGACGAAGTACTCGTCATGCGTGGCGCAGGCCTGCATTTCGGCTCGGATTCAAACGGCGGTAGCGCGAATCCCGATGTCACGGCGTCTCCCGCCCCGCAAAGCCCATCGCAAACGCAAATGCCCTCTGGCGCGGCTGACGATCTGAGCTACAACGACACGATTAAAATAAATCTGAAGGATTTGCTCGAATCCGGAGACCAGCGATTCAACGTCGCCGTTTATCCCGGTGATATCGTCAAAGTAACCCGTGGCGGCATCATTTACGTGATCGGTGACGTCAAAAAACCCGGTGGGTTCGTGCTCAAGACCGATCAAAATATGTCCGTCCTCAAAGCCATCGCCCTGGCGGAGGGCTTGAATGCAACCGCAGCCAAGAGCCGCACAAAGATAATTCGGACAGACGAAAAGACCGGGCAGCGTTTCGAATTCCCTATTGATCTGGGAAAAGTGCTCGCGGGGAAAACTCCCGATACTCCGCTGAAGCCCGCTGACATCGTCTTCATCCCAAACAGCTCGGGAAAAACCATGCTTTATAAAGGAAGTGAGGCCGCCGTCGCAACTGCCAGCGGCCTGATCATCTGGCGCTAATGGATCCGGAAACCAAAATTAGCCTCTACGACACCACGCCCGCCGCGATCGNNCCCGCCGTTCCTTCGTTTGAAGCTGACGAAGCTGATAAAGTTCCCGACCTGCTCGAATACGGCCGTGTAATAAAGAAGCGTCGCGCTACGATACTCACGATCGCTTTCGTGGTTTTTACCATCGGACTTTTCGCAACTCTCAAGGAAAAGCCCGTCTATCGCGCTCGCGTGCTGGTTGAAATTCAAAAGGAAAATCCCGACATCCCGACGCTGCAAGAGCTTTTTCAGGTCGAAAGCATTTCCGATACGTACCTCGAAACTCAGTATCGAATATTGAAAAGCGAGAATCTCGCGCGCCGCGTAATTGCCGATCTCAAGCTCGACCGGCTGACCGAATTCTACCAACCTGCGTCCTGGTGGATTCGCCCGAAGCAGGAGGCTTCTTTATTGCCGGCCGTTGACGTCGGAGGAAATGTCTCTCCCGAGTCCGTAATCGACAATGAGGTGCTGAAGAAATTTCAAGATCGCCTCGATGTCGAGCCGCTGAAACGCAGCCGGCTCGTCGAAGTCAGCTTCGAGTCTAATGACAGAAATTTGGCTGCTCAAGTTGTCAACACGCTCGCCGCAACGTACATTCAGCAAAATCTGGAAGCCCGCTGGCAGGCTTCTCAAAAGGCTTCTGAATGGCTGTCGCAGCAACTCCTCGGCATGAAATCGAAGCTCGAAAAGTCGGAAGACGACCTCCAGCAGTACGCTCGCGATAACGGACTTCTATTCCTCGAGACGGACAAGGGAACTTCTGAAAACATCGTGACCCAAAGGCTCCGCCAGCTGCAGGAAGAGCTCACCAAGTCGCAAGCCGACCGCTACGAAAAAGAATCGCTTTATCTGCTTGTGCAGCAGGGAGACTTCGCCTCTCTTCCAGGTGTATTCAACAATAAATTGATGCAGGATCTTACGGAAAAACTGGCAGAGCTTGAGCGCGAACGCTCCCGCTTGTCGTCAATCTTCAATCCCGACTATCCGCAAGTAAAAGAAATTCAAAGCCAGATTGATGAAGCGCAGACTACCTTGTCCGGCGAACGCGAGCGTGCCGCGAAAGCCATCACCAACGATTACCGCGCCGCCGTCGAACGCGAGAATATGCTGCAACAGGCTTTCAAAGACCAGCAACGCGAAGCAGACCTTATCGCTGAAAAATCCGTGCAGTACAACATTCTCAAGCGTGAAGCAGACACAAATAAGCAATTGTACGTGGGCCTCCTCGAAAAACTGAAAGAGACCGGCGTTTCCACCAGCATGAAAGCAACGAACATCCGGGTAATTGATCCCGCATACCCTCCCAAGAAACCCGATAGTCCTCGGATTCCGTTAAATCTGTCTCTGGCGCTTCTCTTGGGGCTAAGTCTCGGAATCGGCGCAGCGTTTTTGCAGGAGCATCTCGACAATTCGTTTAAGACCGCTGGAGAAATTGAGCGCTTTCTGCAATTGCCCGCGCTTGCATCTGTTCCCGCGATTGAATCTTCCACCAACGGCAATGGGCATGGGCTTTATGCACGCGCACGCCATCTTGCCAATGACAAACATCGCAGCACAAGCATCGTTCCGTCTTGGAATCGAATCGAAGGCAATGGACAAAACACTCCCCTCGCCGAGGCATTTCACGAGTTGCGTACCTCTGTTTTGCTTTCCACCGCAAAACATCCTCCGCGAACTTTGCTGGTGACAAGCGCCAAAGGTGGCGAAGGTAAAACCACTGTCGCCGCCAACCTTGCTGTATCGCTCGCACAGTTAGGGGAAAAAGTGCTCCTCATCGATGCCGATTTGCGCCGGCCAAGCCTTCACAAGTTTTTCGGAGTTGCCAACACCTCTGGCCTCGTAAACTTCCTGACCGGAAGTCCGGATTGGCGTAGCCTTCTGTCCCAGGCAGCGCCTATTGGCCTCTTTGTCCTGCCCAGCGGACCCGTGCCGCCCAACCCGGCGGACTTGCTCTCGTCCGAGTACATGCCCGTGCTTATCCGCGAGGCTACCAAGGAATATAAGTTCGTTGTGTTGGATTCTCCGCCGCTGCTGAATCTTGCGGACAGCCGCGTCCTTGCCACTCTGGTCGACGGTGTCATCCTGGTTGTGGGTGGAGGAATTACGCCCCGCGAGCTCGTTCATCGCGCTTATGCCTCCGCCGTCGACGCCGGCTCCCACGTTCTCGGAGCCACTATCAATTTTGCCGACGCCAAGAGTGATTATTATTCCTACGGGTACCACCAGGAAAATAATGGCCACAAAGGATGATGCGCGCGCCGCTAAATCTGTCTTTGAACCAGCCCCAATTGACGCGCCTCTGACCATACTAGTTCAGGTTTCTCTCACTCTTGGATTGGTGCTGGCGGTTCTCGCATTCGGCGGCACCGAGACAATTGCGTTTGCAATCGTTCAACTTCTTCTCTTCGGTGCGGCGGCAATCTTTGTCGCCGGCGCGCCAGAATCCGCTTTTCGTCCAGCCGCAAGGTCGGTTGTCGTTCCGGCAGTCTTAACCGGCGTGGTGCTGCTCCAGCTTTGTCCCCTGCCCGTATCCTGGCTGCATCGCTTTGCCGGTCGCGAAGCTTCCCCGGATGGTGTCCGCACGGGCTACTTTAGTTTCGAACCTTACGCAACGCGCACTCATTTTCTGATTTTGCTCGCCTGCTTCGTGGCCTTTTACTTTGCTCAAATCGTCAGTCAAAATCGGCGCCGCAAGCAGTTCTTTATTGCTTCNNCTGGCAACAAATCTTCGTCTACGTGAAAAAGTTTGACCTCGAAGAAGCTACCGGCACTTACATCAATCGGAACCATTACGCGGGCTTGCTCGAAATGATTCTCCCCTTCAGCTTGGCTCTTGTTTTTTACGAATATGCGAAACTGCGCGGAAATCGCGGCGCGAGCATGACCCTCCGAAAGCTGATTGCGACGTCTGGCCTCCAAAGACTGACCCTGTCGCTGTGCGTTTCAGTGATACTCTGCGCAGCCCTCGTTTTCTCTCGCTCAAGGATGGGTATCCTCGCGGCGCTCTCTTCCGTTGTGGTCATTTTCGCCCTGGTCTCAATTTCCAAATTCCACGGACGCGCGAGTTCCCTACTGGCTGCGATGTTTATCGTTCTAAGCATTGGTCTCGCCGTCTGGATCGGTCCGGGTCCTATCGTTTCCAGATTTCAAGACGTTGGTAATGAATACTCGCTCGGCGGCCCGAGCCGCATGTCTATCTGGCGCGATGCCCTTCCGCTCATTCAACATCATCCATGGCTCGGCACGGGTCTGGGCACTTTTCCCATGGCCTACACGAGCGGGCAAACCGCATTCCTCGCCCAATTTGTAAACCACGCGCACAACGATTACCTTGAGCTCGCCGCGGATTTCGGCATTCCCACTGCATTCATACTCTTCGCCTCTATATTCTTAATTCTGGCTCGCGCGGTGCGCACTTTTCTTCTCAGCGGAAGGGACTTTGAAAGAGTTATCGCTCTAGGCTGTGTAGGTAGCATCGTGGCCATCCTCCTCCACAGCTTCGCGGACTTTAATCTTTACATCCCCGCAAACGCCCTTCTTTTCTCGGCAATTCTCGGGCTAGGTATCACTGGTCACGTCACCAATTCGAATCGTCGGATGGATGTCTTATGAGCCGACGCGTCCAACTAACAATGAAGCGTCTTCTTGACATCCTGATTGCTGCCGCTGGTCTCGTCTTGCTTTTGCCCCTCTTTGCCTTGGTTGCGGTTTGCATCAGGGTCGGGTCCCGAGGCCCGGTATTTTTTTCACAAGAGCGCGCCGGGTGTGGAGGAAAACCGTTTCGAATTTCAAAATTTCGCACCATGGTCGAGCACGCGGACCGCATCGGTTCGGGACTCTATGTTTCCCAGAATGATTCGCGTATTACCAGCGTTGGCAAGATTTTGCGTCGCTTGAGCATTGATGAGCTCCCTCAGCTTCTTCATATCGTGACGGGTAAGATGAGTTTGGTCGGGCCGCGTCCGGCCCTTCCCTATCAACTGAAGCTCTATACCACCGAGCAGGCTCGCCGTCTGCTGATGCGCCCTGGCCTCACAGGCTGGAGCCAAGTCAATGGTCGCAACCTGCTTTCCTGGCCTGAACGCATCGAGAAGGATATTTGGTACGTCGATAATTTTTCACTCTGGCTCGATGCCCGCATTCTGCTTCGAACTTTGAAAGTATGGATTTCCGGCAACGGGATCTATGCGCCGCGCGACCGATTTTTCTTCTCTGCGCACGACGATATCCCTGCGCCATCGCGGAAGGATTCATGACCGACGTCGTAATCCTCGGAGCGGGCGGCTTTGCGCGCGAGACGTACTGGGTGTTTCTGGAAGACAATGAAGAAAATAAAAAATGGAATGTGCTCGGATTCGTTGACGACAACCCCAAGCTGCACGGCACGGAGCAATGCNNGGGGTCGGAAATCCGCGTTCGCGAAAAGCAATCGCAAGTTATGCTACCGACCTCGGTCTCAATTTCTGCATCCTTGTTCACCCCAACGCGCGGATCTCGCGATGGGTCGAACTGGGTGCGGGCACGATCATCACTGCAGGCACTATCTTGACGACCCAGATTAAAATCGGACCTCACACAATCGTGAACCTCGACACTACGATCGGCCACGACACATTAGTCGGCGCCTATTGCAACATCAATCCTGGCTGCCACATTTCGGGCTGTGTAAAGATTGGCGATGGCGTTTACTTCGGCACCGGCGCAGTAATCGTTCACGGAAAAAGCGTTGGTGACTGGTCCGTCATCGGGGCCGGTGCCGCGGTGGGGATCGATATCCCTTCGCACGTAACTGCAGTTGGCGTCCCGTGCAGAGTTGTAAAGAATCACCAGCTTGAATCTTCGATCGCGATGGGTTCCTGAGGTCAGGCGTGCAAGCGAGCGATACACGACGAGCTAGGAAGCCTGTGGCAGAGAAGCATGGACAGACTTCGAGCGCCATCCCCATGTTTGAAGAGCGTTTGCCTATCGTTTCGCCGGAGGGTCTTCCGGACGGTAAATTCCTTCGCGACGTGCGGAAGATTTTGCACAGTCGGCAGCTCACCAACGCAACATTCGTTCGCAAATTCGAAGAGACCGCCGCAGAATATCTCAACGTTCCGCATTGTGTTGCCGTCTCAAGTTGCACGGCAGGCCTCATCCTCGCTTTTCGCGCGCTGAATCTTCGAGGCGAAGTAATTCTTCCTAGTTTCACGTTTCATGCCAGTGCGCATAGTGTCCTCTGGAATGGCCTCAAGCCCGTCTTTGCGGACTGCGATCCTGAAACATTTTGCATCGAACCGCGCGCCGTCAAGGCCCAGCTTTCTTCTGACACTGCCGCAATACTCGCCGTCCATTTATTCGGAAACCCGGCATCCATGGTGGAACTCCAAACGATTGCTTCGGATTTGAATATCCCTCTGATTTGTGATGCCGCTCATGCATTCGGAAGCAGCATAAGTAGCAACCAAGTGGGAACGTTTGGCACCGCCGAAGTTTTCAGCTTTTCCCCCACGAAGCTTCTAGTCGCAGGCGAGGGCGGAATGGTCGCCACGCGAGATGCGGATCTTGCGCGCATTTTGCGAGCCGCGCGGAATTACGGCGATAGCGGCAACTACGACCCGGAATTGGCCGGTCTGAACGCCCGCATGAGTGAATTCCATGCTGCCCTTGCGCTCCGCGGGCTAGACGGTCTCGACGCGCGCATCGAACGTCGAAATCAGATTCGCCTCCATTACGAGTGGCGTCTCAATGCCATACCCGGCTTCGGCTTCCAACACATTCGTCCACGCAACCGAAGTGCCTGCAAAGATTTCGCCGTCCTAGTCGATGAAGCTGCATTCGGCAAGTCGCGCGACTGGCTCGTTGAGGCGCTAGAAAGAGAAAATATTCAGGTGCGGCGCTATTTCTGGCCGCCGGTGCACCGCCAAACGCTTTACCGCAATATTTGGGACAAGCGCCCTCTGCCCGTTACGGAAAGCATTTCCAATAGCATCTTAAATTTGCCGATCTACTCCACATTGAGCGATGAGACTGTGGATAAGATTTGCGATGCCGTTCTTCGCTGCTACGATTTCGCAAAGAAGAGAACATTAAGCAGGGCGCAACGCGCATGAAATCTACAAACTTGGATCGCTACTGGAACTCGCTGCGAAGCGAAACTCGCGCTTACCCGTGGAGAAATAGTTTGTTGCGCATGGCGGCCGACGTTGTCCTGGTCAACTTCTCGATGTTGACCGCGTTCGCTCTTTGGTTTTTGTTTTACGTGGTGATACTGCGTGCGCCCGACCCCCAGGGACTTGCCGAGGGGTTCAAGAACTTTGTAACGCATTACTGGCTGCTGTGGTCTTTCCTCGCGCTACTGGTATTCCAGCTCAGTGGCTTTTATCCACGCACGCAGGATCTCGGCGGGGTGCGCAAAGCCGTCTCGCTGATTCGCGCTGTCAGTTCCTTTATTGTCCTGTTTGTTTTCGCGGATTATTTTCTGTATCGCGGCGCGCTGGTGCCGCGTGGTGTGGCAGTGATCGCGTGGATTCTGACGCTTCTCACCGTCGGTGGAATTCGCCTTACGAAGCATAAAATTCTGAAGCGGTACAATTTCGAACTGAAAGCCGATCCGGAAAGTGTGAGACAAGTTCTCGTGCTCGGGGGAGCAGGCTATCTGGGTTCGGCGATTGTTGCGCAATTGCTGCAACGCGGATTCAAAGCTCGCGTGCTTGATTCTTTTCTTTTCGGCGAGAACTCGCTGGACGACCTGAAGACGCATCCGAATTGCGAGCTGGTCCGCGGGGACATACGCGATATTGGCGCGGTTGTGAAAGCAATGAAGGGATGCGACGCGGCCGTGCACTTGGCCGCGATCGTCGGAGACCCTGCCTGCGAAGAAAATAAGCAGTTGGCGATGGAAGTAAATCGCGCGGCCACGCGCATGCTTGCAGACGTCGCGCAGGGGTGTGGAGTGCGTCGATTTGTTTTCGCGTCATCCTGCGGTGTGTATGGCGCTTCCGAATTTTGTCTCGATGAAACTTCCGCGGTGAATCCCCTTTCGATCTACGCGCAGACGAAAGTAGATTCCGAAAATATTCTGATGGCTTCGAAGGCTCCCGATTTTGCGCCGACGATATTGCGGCTGGGGACGTTGTTCGGGCTTTCTCCGCGGATGCGTTTCGATTTGGTGGTGAATTTGTTCGTGGCGCGCGCAGCGTCTTCCGGACAGATCACGGTTCTGAACGGCGGCCAGTGGCGTCCTTTTCTGCACATTCATGACGCGGCGCGCGCGGTGATCGCGTGCCTGGACGCGGAGACAAGCGCAGTCTCCGGCGAGATTTTTAATGTGGGATCTTCGGCGCTGAATCTTCAAATCGGGCAACTCGGTGAGGTCATTGCGCGAGTGGTGCCGAACACCGAGATTGTCAGGATCGAGAATGCAGATCGCCGCAACTATCGCGTCTCGTTCGAGAAAATCGAGAGAGTTCTCGGGTTTCGATGTGAGCGGACTCTGGAATCTGGAATCGAGGAAATTTACCAGGCGATCAGCTCCGGCCTGATCGCCGACTTCACTACCGATCAATTCCACAACCAGATCGCGATGCGCGCCATGGCTGCGGCTGCGGGCGGGAAGCTCACGCCGTCAGGCCAACTCGGCATGCTCGAACGCGCGGAGGCCAAGCCTCTTTAAGGATCTGCACGCTGTGGACGCCAACCTAAAACGCAACCCCGCCGCTGTAAGCACTCTTTCTTCGAGCGCGGACAAGCGGCTTGCGCCACAAACGAAAAGGGCTAGCCTGTCCCCGGAAATTGCCTTTGAGGAGAAACTTAAGCAGGTCGTTGTCGCCGGCGATCGCGTCCTGGACGCGGGGTGCGGCACGGGAAAATTTTTCGGCATGGAGTTCGCGAGAAGGACCGGCTGCCAACTGGTGGGAATCGACCAGAGAGAAAATATAGGCGCTAACTTAGGAATCGATTTCGGAGTCCGCGCAGAGTTGAATCACCTGCCATTTTCGGATGCCTCGTTTGATGTTGTGAACTGCCGACTGGTGATCGAGCATTTGGATTTCCCGAATGCCGTGCTAAAGGAGTTTTACCGGGTGCTCAAGCCGGGCGGAAGACTCGCGATTTTTACTCCGAACCTGCTGCATTATTTTGGAGCGGCGGCAAGTTTGACGCCTCACTGGTTCCACGTTTGGTTCAATAGCCGCGTGCGCGGATTCGATGAAAACGATATATTCCCGACGCGCTATCGAGCGAACACGCGCCGACGCTTTCGTACGCTTCTCCTAAAATCGGGATTCAGCCGTTCCGATATCAGCCTGGTGGAGGGAGCGCCCAGCGTGCTCGCGTTCAATTCCCTTCTGCACCGCATGGGACTGACTTACGAATGGCTGGTGAATCGTTATGATTTTCTTTCCGGATTTCGGCTGAACATAATCGCGGTGGGTTACAAGGACTGACAAAACTATTTGTCTCGGTTTCCAGATTTCACAGCGTTTCCCGAATGGTCTCTCACGTACTGGTAAAAAGCTAGCCGCATATTCCGCAAAACCTCCGGATCAAATTCTTTCGCCCTCGATAAATTACGCGCAGACATGGCCATCATACGGTCGGGGTCGTCGGTCACTTCCATGATTTTCCGCGCTAAGGCTTCGGGATCGTTGGGAGGAACGAGATCGTCGGCGGCGAGCAGTTCGGGAATCCCGCCCACATTGGAGCCGATGCACGG
>PLZZ01000079.1:0-24703 GCA_003153585.1 Acidobacteriota bacterium
CTGGGCCTCGCCGCCGTCACCGAGCCGAACGGCCGCGTCCTCGGCATCATCACGGACGGCGATTTGCGCCGCGTCATGCTGAAGCAAAAAGAAAACGTCTTGGGACTGACGGCAGCCGATTGCATGACGAAAAACCCTGTCACCATTCCGCGCACGGAACTCGCCGCCAGCGCCCTGCGCCTCATGGAAGAAAAGAAAATCACCTCGGTCCTCGTCGTGGATTCCGCCGGCCGCCTCGAAGGCGTCCTTCACGTCCACGACCTCTGGACTCTTCAATTGTTCTAAAGGACATGTGCAAATGGCAATACGAGAAATCAAATACCCGCCGAAGGTGACGATGCGACAAGCATCGTCATCCCGAGGGAGCATCGCGACGAGGGATCTGTTGGTAGGCGTCGGCACGCCGAGGATTTAATGACAATTCGAGAGATCAAATACCCGCCGAAGGTTNNACCCCCGGCGTGGTCTGCCTGCAAACCTTCCCCGACAACAGCGTCGCGGAGATGAAAGTTTTTGACCCGCATGACGGTGCTGGAATCAAGCTCGCCAGCATCATGGGTATCCGCACAGGATTGATCACCGGCCGCGATTCTCCCGCGACTACGCGCCGCGCCCGCGAAATGGGCATGGAGTTTGTAATCCAGGGCCAGCCCAAAAAACTCGAGTCGTACAAAGCTATCCTCATCCGCGCCGGCGTCACCGACGAAGAAGTCGCCTACATTGGCGACGACCTGCCCGACCTGCCAATTCTCGGCCGCGTGGGGTTAGCCGTTGCAGTCGCCGACGCCGTAGTCGAAGTAAAACGCGCCGCGCATTACATCACTACCGTCGCGGGAGGCAAAGGAGCAGCCCGCGAAGTAGTGGAGCTAATCCTGAAAGCGCAGGGAAAATGGAAGAAAGCCATCCCGCAAGCTATCGCCTGAAGCGGAATCTCAATCTATCAGCGGGTAATATAATGGAGCGGGAGAAGGGAATCGAACCCTCACCTATAGCTTGGGAAGCTATCGTTCTACCACTGAACTACTCCCGCTCATCTCAAACAAATTGCAGAATAGCACCGCGCTCGCCGCGCGCGCAAGCAGCGCCTCTGCTCGTCCCGTATTCTCTGCGCGGGCCAGACAACGTGCTAGAGTTGGCGGCTTGGCAACGGCAACGAGGCGCTGAACAATGACTTATAAGATGACGTCATGGAGGGGAAGTGGCTTATAGAGACTTGCGGGATTTTGTGCACAAGCTGGAGAAGAAGGATGAGCTGCAGCGCGTTTCGGCTGAGGTTGATCCGATTCTCGAGATCACCGAGGTCACTGACCGCGTGGTGAAGGCAGCCGGGCCGGCGCTCCTGTTCGAGCATCCCAAAGGCTCCACGGTTCCGGCGGTAACGAATCTCCTGGGGAGCGAGCGGCGCATGTGTCTGGCGCTGGAAGCGGACTCTTTGGACCAAGTAGCCGAGCGTGTGCATTCGTTCTTAGACGTGAAATCGCCGCAGGGAATTCTGGAGAAGGTGAAGATGCTGCCGAAACTGGCAGAAATCGGGTCATTTTTCCCGAAGACCGTACGCAACGGCGCTTGCCAGGAAATCGTTCGCACGGAGAATTTCTCGCTCGATTATTTCCCCATATTGAAATGCTGGCCGCTTGACGGCGGGCGTTATATCACGTGGCCGATGGTGATCACAAAGAATCCGGAAACGGGGAAACGCAACGTCGGCTGCTACCGCATGCAGGTATATGACGAGCGCACCACCGGAATGCATTGGCAAACGCAGAAACACGGAGCCGAACATTTCCGCAGCGCCCGGGCCAAAAACCGGGAAGGAAAGCTTGAGGTAGCGGTGGCGATTGGCGCGGATCCCGCGACAGCTTTGGCTGGAATTTTACCCGTACCGCCCGATCTGGATGAATTTCTTTTTTCCGGCTTCCTGCGCAGGGATCCCGTGGAGCTGGTGGCGTGCAAGACGGTAGAGCTGGAAGTTCCGGCGAACGCAGAAATTGTTCTGGAGGGATACGTCAACCTGGGCGAGATGCAGACAGAAGGCCCNNGTAATGAAAATGCAGTATCCGGAAATCGTGGACGTCGCCATGCCCGCGGAAGGGATTTTCCAGAACCTGATGATCGTCTCTATTCGCAAAAGCTATCCCGGACAAGCGCGCAAGATCATGAACGCGATATGGTCCCTCGGTCAGGCCATGTTTACCAAGGTAGTTGTGGTGGTGGACCACGATGTGAATGTCCAGGATTCCAGTGAAGTGGTCTGGAAAGCGTTGTGCGCCATCGATCCGGAGCGCGATGTCCAATTTGTGCTAGGTCCGGTGGACACGCTCGACCATGCCGCGCGCCGCCAGGATTACGGTTCGAAGATGGGCGTGGACGCCACGCGAAAATGGGCGGAGGAAGGTTATACCGGCCGCTGGCCCGACGAAATCAAGATGGACGAGGCCACAAAACGGCGGGTTGACAAAATTTGGCAACAGTTAAAATTGGTAAAGGAGGCAAAGAAGCAATAACGTTAGCGAGCCAATTCGAGCCCTTAAACGGTCCACCTTCGCCTCGCGTTTCGCCTTTTCCTACAAGGCTTTGCTCTACTTACCTGTACTTTTCACCTGTACGTTTTCGCTACCTGTTCTCTAAGACAGGTTTTTACCAATAGCACACTCCCCGAACACGTTGCTTGACAGTGAGTGCTGCGGATGTAATAAACGGTGAAAGCGGAACGTACCGGCCGTAGCAGTACTACTGGGCTACTGCGCGCAACATCGAATGAGAGCCTCACGGGGTGAGAGGCGAAAGCAGCAGGCGAAGCAGAAAAAGATTCCGAAAGAAATTCGAGAGTGAAGCCGGGTCCGACCTGCGAAGCGGGACGGAGTGAGGAGCGAGGGGCCGCGCGATGTTCAATCTGGGGAAGACAAGATCTTTAATCGGCCTGGACATCGGCTCGAGTTCGGTGAAAGCAGTCGAGCTGAGGAAGTCGAAGTCGGGCTACGAGCTGGTGAGTTACGGGATCGAGACTCTGGCGCAGGACACGGTGGTAGACGGCGCCATCATGGACGCCCCGTCAGTCGCCGAGAAAATCATTTCGATATTCGACAACCAAAAGATCAAAGCGAAAGATGTGGCCACATCGGTTTCCGGGCACTCGGTAATCGTCAAGCGGGTGAGCATGCCGCTGATGACTGAAGAAGAGCTGTTCGACCGGGTACAAGCCGAAGCAAGCCAGCACATTCCCTTCGACATCGCTGACGTAAACCTAAGCCACCAACTATTGGAAGCCACCGAAAACCAGATGGACGTTTTGCTCGTGGCGGTGAAGAAAGACAAAATTCTGAACCACACCAACGTGTTGGCGCAGGCGGGCAAGGTACCGGTGGTGGTGGACATTGACGCGTTTGCGCTGCAGAACTGCTTCGAAGTGAATTACGAGCCGGATGCGTCGCAGGTAGTGGCGCTGCTGAACATCGGGGCCAGCGTGATGAATATCAACATCGTGCGCGGCTGGACACCATTGTTTACGCGCGACGTTTCGGTGGGCGGCAACCAGTACACCGACGCGCTGCAGAAGGAACTGGACCTGAGTTTTGAAGATGCCGAGAAATTGAAGATGGGCGGAACGCTGGCCGGTGTGAGCGAAGAGCAACGCACGGCGATTCTGCGATCTGTTTCCGACATCTTGATTCTGGAAATCCAGAAGACTTTTGACTTTTTCCGCGCTACGGCGAGCGGGGAAAATATTCGGCGTATTTACGTCGCCGGGGGTACTTCCCGGGTTCCGGGCTTGCTCGACCTGTTGAAGGAAGAATTTGCCATGCCGGTCGAAGAGCTTGATCCATTCCGCAAAATTGCAATCAATTCAGGGCGTCATGATGAGAGCCAGATTCGCGAGTTGGCGCCGCGCCTGGCAATCGCTGTGGGGCTGGCGCTGAGGAGCTTTGACACGCCATGATTCGCATCAATTTACTCGGCCAGAGCCGTCCGAAGGCCACCAAACAGACCGTGCCGCTGGAAGCGACCGTCCAGATCATCTTTTTGCTGGTGGCGCTGGGACTGGCGGCGATCGTACTTTCGGTCACCTATTTCCAACAGAAGCGGGAACTGGACGCGACGAACGCTCGCATCGCCGCGCTGCGGGCCGAGAAGCAGAGTCTGCAGCAGGTGAAGCAGGACGTGGACCGCTTCGAAACCCAGAAGGCCGTGCTAGAGCAGCGAATCAATGTGATTGAAACGCTGCAAAAGAATCGCACCGGNNTGGCTGACCTCCATCGAGCGCAAGGGAGACAGTCTGGATATTGCGGGCGAAGCAGGTTCGATCAATGCCGTGGCCAATTTCATCACGCAGCTAAGGCGCTCGGGCTACTTCGACAAGATTGAGATCAAAGAGGCAAAAGAAGACGACATTCTGAAGTCGGTTCAAACATACAACTTCACGATGACGGCCAATATATCTCAGTCTTCCGTCCCTGAAGCGGAGCCGCAAGCCAAGCCCGCAGCCACCACGCCGCCCCCGCAGCCTGCGGCTAAGGGGAGGAGCTAGAAATGGCAACCGCCTTCAGAGATTGGCCCTGGCCGCTGCAAGCTTTGTTTTATCTGGCGCTGACCGTGGTAATCATCGCGGCCGGCTTTTACGTTCCGGGTTTGCCGCTGGCGTCCGTGCGCGCGCAATTGCAGGACGCGCAGAAACAGGAGAAGCCACTGGAGCAGGAAGTAGCGAACCTGCGAGTTTACAAACAACGCAAAGCCGAGCTGCAATCCCAAATGGACGCGCTGGAAAAACAGCTGGCTACCCTGCAAACAATCGTGCCCGAAGAGAAGCAAATTGACCAGTTCATGCTCATGATTCAAAGCGCGGCAACGAGTTCCGGCGTTTCTCTGCGCAGAATGAAGGCCTTGCCTGTGGCCACGAAGCCTTATTACTTCGAATTGCCGTTCGAAGTAGAAGCCGACGGGCCTTACTTTTCCGTTCTGGACTTCTTTTCGAGGCTTGGACGGCTTTCCCGGATCATCAATGTGGGCGACCTGAAGCTTACCGGCCTGGGGGGCAAACCAGCCAGCAGTGCCTTTCGGATGAACCCGGGAGCATCAGTGACAGGGATATTCACGATCACCACCTTCTTTACGAAGGCGGCAGACCAGCCGGCAGCGCCAACGCCGACGCCGACTGCCGCACCGGTAAGGCGGTAGGCAAAGACAATGACACTAGTGAAGACAACCGCGAACTTGATAGCAGTTCTGGCGATGTCGTGTTTCCTGGTCCCTGCGACTTGGGGACAGACGGCAGCTCAGCCGCCGGCACCGGCGCAGGCACCGAAGGCCTCCCACAAGAAAAAGCCGGTAGCGGCAGCGCAAGGCGCCAAACCAAAGCAGACTGCCAAGGCTGACGCGAAGGCCGAAGAGAAGGCCGACGCCAAGCCGGAAGTGGCGGGGAAGCGCGATCCTTTTGTACCGCTGGTCAATGACAAGAAACCCAGTGGGCCGCCGTTGCCTCCGGGGAAAGCGGGTTTGGTAATTGCTACGGTACGCGTGGACGGGACTGTAAAGGCTGCCAGCGGAATGCTGGCGGTCGTGACGAATCCGGATCAACGAACTTATTTTATCCGGGAAGGTGACCGTCTGTATGACGGGGACGTAGAAAAGATTGGCTTAGATGGAGTGACCTTTAAGGAAAATTCCAAAGATGCATTCGGGAAGCCGGTCGAGCGATTAGTTACCAAGCGAATCTACCCGAGCGCAGGAGAGCAGCAATGAGGATTATGCGGAGGGCGTTGGGCTTGACTGCGCTGGTTGCAGCGGCCTTGATACTGACGAGCGGAGCGCTGCGGGCCAGCGATGGGCCGGTAGTGCATGTGAAGGCGGTGGTAAAGAACGGAACCGTGACGCTGGAAGCTGAGGCGAACGGCCCGTTCGAATACACCACCTATCGCCCAAGCGAGAGCCTCTATGTGCTCGATCTGAGCGGGGTGTCGGCAGCGGACCCGGCCGGAGCGCGGATGGTGGCCTCCGACTTGGTGAAGAGTTACCGCACGCTGACGTACACCGCGGGGAAGAAACCCGTGGTACGCCTGGAAATCCTGCTGAGCCAGGGCGTGGAGCCGCGCCTTGAGCGCAAGGACCCGCAACAGCTAACGCTGCTGGTATCGCGCACAAATGATAGCGCGGGGAAGACTGCGTTAACTGGACCTGCTCCTGCCGTGACACCGATCTCGGTCCGGACCTCGGAAAACAAGACTCCCGGCACGACCTCTGAAGCTATTCGCGAGGTTAAGCTTGCGCAGAACGGTGGTTCGACCGACGTAAATGTCGTTGGCACCGGAAAACTAACTTATCACGCGATTCGATTGCAGAATCCGGACAGACTGGTCCTGGATTTTGCGGGCGCGCAACTGAAGACTCCTGAAAAACAGATTGCGAGCAACCTGGATCCGGTGCGTGAGATTCGGTTGGCGCAATTTTCGCCGCAGGTTTCGCGTGTCGTTATCGATTTAAGGCAAGCATCGCCGTACAACATTACTAGCTCAGACACCGGCATAACGGTGGAATTCACGAGCAAGAGTTCGAAGGGTGAGTTTGGAGGCGCGAAGTCAACGCCGGAAACTCAGCCCGCAGATGTGACCACCACGAAGCTGGCTCCGCAGGCGGTTCCGGCTCCGGTCACGATTCTGCCGGCAGCCTTTACGCAGCCCACTTCAGCGCTGGCGTCACCCTCCGGTACGCAGACGGAGATGGCGGCCAAGCAGATTGCCACGGAGGCTTCAGTCACTGCGTCGAATTCGAGCGCAGCGGTTGAAACTCCTACGTCGACTGCTTCGGCTCCGGCAATTTCGACCGTATCCGTGCAGCCGATAACAACTGTAGAGCCCCAGACGCCGGCTCCGTCAGGTAAATATTCGGGTGAACCGATTTCCGTAAACTTGAAGGACGTCGATCTGCGCGACTTCTTTCGGCTGATTCACGAAATCAGCGGATTGAATATCGTTGTAGATCCGAGTGTGAAGGGCAACCTCACAATCGTCCTCGACGATGTGCCGTGGGATCAGGCCCTGGAAATCGTGCTGAAAAACAACGGCCTGGATAAGCAGCTTGAAGGAAACGTGTTGCGCATCGCGACGAAAGATACTTTGAAGCGCGAAGCTGACCAGAATCGGGAGTTGGCCAAGGCACAGGCAGAGGCAGCGGACGTGGTGACCACGACGCGCGTCCTCAGCTACGCAAAGGCCCAAGACCTGGTTCTTACGCTCAAGAAATTCCTGTCATCGCGGGGCGACATTCTCGCGGACGTACGGTCAAATACGTTGATTATCCGGGACATTCCGAGCGTTTTGCCGGTGCTGGATAACCTGCTGCGGCAGTTGGACCGGAAATCACAGCAAGTGGAAATCGAAGCGAGGGTGGTCGCGGCCAATCGGTCGTTCACCCGCGATATCGGCACGCAGTTCGCGGCAGCGGTATCCGCGGGCGGCGGCCAGAGCGTCCTGGGCGGAGCGAGCACCGTTGGAACCAGCCCAATCGTGCGAAACTCACCCACTCCGCTGCCTCCGATCATAGTCGGGTCGGGCGCTAGCGCTCCAACGAGCGGCTCGATGCCGCTGATCACGAACCTGGGCGCCACAACGCCGACGAGCGCACTGAGCTATGCTTTCTCGTCCTCGAACTTCGCACTGGATTTCATTATCAGTGCGGCAGAGGAAAGAGGCATCGGCAAGCTGATCTCGAAGCCGAAGCTGATTACGCAGAACAACCAAAAAGCGACTGTGAAGCAGGGTACGAAAATCCCGGTTCAAACGATCGTAAACAATACGGTCTCGGTGCAATTCGTGGATGCCGTACTCGAGCTTGACGTCACACCGCAAATCACCTCCGAAGGCACCATCTTCATGGATGTGACGGTGACGAATGACCAAATTGACCAAGCCATTCCGCGCGTTCAAGGCATTCCCGCTATTGACACGCAGGAGGCTAACACCAAGGTCCTGATCGCTGATGGTGGCACGGTGGTTATCGGTGGCATCATCGTTTCATCGCAGAACACCACTGTTGACCAGGTACCTCTGTTCGGGAGTATCCCGGTGGTTGGCAACCTGTTCAAGCACACCAGCGTGAGCTCGAGTTCCCTGGAACTCTTGTTCTTCCTGACGCCGCGTATCTTGCCAAGCTAAGCAACGGCAGGGCACATGAGGGTACTGCGGCCAAGGTGAAGCCCAAACCGGTACAAGTGAATTCAGGCCGGAGCCGAATCGATCGGCTCCGGCTTTCTTTTTCCAAACTGCGAGTTGACGCATTCCTCGTCACACACCTTCCCAATGTTCAATACCTGTGCGGGTTCAGTGGTAGCGCCGGAGCGCTGCTGGTGGAGACTTCCCGCTGCACGCTAATTACTGACAGTCGATATGCCTTTCAGGCGCGAGAAGAGGTTTCCGACGCCAATGTTCACATCGCAAAGCACGGACTGCTGCGCGGGGTTGCTGAAACGCTGGGGAGGCATCGCAAGCGGTTCCCGGTTGCTTACGGCCCCAGCCGCGTGACGGTGACGCAGAAGGCCACGCTGCAAGCGTTGGGAGGGCCGCAGGTGCGCTGGGTGGGCGATGGGGACGCAGTAGAACGGCTCCGTGCGGTTAAAGACCCAGGTGAGCTAGTCCTGATGCGGGAAGCCGCGAAGCTTATAAGTGACGTCTTTGCTGGGGCGCTGCCGGAAATCAAGCCGGGGATCGCCGAACTCACTCTGGCAGCAGAGATCGAGTACGCCATCAAGCAAAAGGGAGGAAGTGGAGCCTCTTTTGAGACGATCGTTGCCTCGGGGGCGCGATCTGCCTGGGCGCACGCCCGGCCCACTTGCAAGCCGCTCAGGAAAAACGAATTGGTCGTCCTGGACCAGGGTGCTATACTCCGCGGTTATTGCAGCGACCTGACTCGGACGGTCTTTCTTGGACGCGCTCCGGCGAGTGTAAGGCGGCTGTACAATGCCGTGCTGGAAGCTCAGGGAGCGGCTCGAGACGCCATCCGGCCGGGCGTGGAGGCTGGAGAGGTGGACGCCGCGGCGCGGCGGGCGCTGAAACGCCATAGGCTGGCCCGGTATTTCACGCATAGCACCGGACATGGGCTGGGGATTGAAGTCCACGAAATGCCCCGGTTGGCCCGGGGCGAGAAAACGGTGCTCGAAGAGGGAATGGTCGTAACAATTGAACCGGGCGTTTACATTCAGGGACTGGGCGGCATACGGATTGAGGATGACGTAGTGGTTACTTCCAAGGGCGCCGTGGACTTGACGAGCGCACCCAGGGAATTCTTAGAACTCTAAATGGCGAAAAAATCGACTCCAGATTCTCAGTCCGGCCCGCGCGCCGGGGGCGTGGACCTTCAGGAAGTTGAGCGGCTGCTTGAGTTCATGGAAAAGCATGGACTTGAGGAGTTCGAATACGAGCGCTCGGGATTCCGCATCCGTCTGAGGAAACCATTCTCGCAGCCGACCGGCTTCAGCCGCGCGGTTTCGGCGCCGGACATTGTGGTGGCCGGCCCTTCTATTCCAGTTTCCTCTGCTCACGGTCCGACTTCAGGCGCGCCGGGCGCCCGAGAAGCATCAGGAGAACAAGGCCGTGCAGGTTCCGAAGACGTTCACGTGGTGAAATCGCCGATTGTGGGGACTTTTTACGCCGCCCCGACCGTGGGCGGCGAGCCATTCGTGACGGTGGGTTCTCGCGTGGAGGCCGGGCAGGCGCTATGCATCATCGAAGCGATGAAATTAATGAACGAGATTGAATCGGACGTGGCGGGAGAAGTGGTGCGGATTTTTGTCGAAAATGGCCAGCCGGTGGAATATGGCGAATCGCTTTTCGGCATTCACACGCACCGGAAGAAATAAAGTTACTCACTCCAGGCGAAATGTTCCGAAAAATTCTGATAGCAAACCGTGGCGAAATTGCGCTGCGCATACTCTCCGCCTGCAGGGAACTTGGCATTCGAACTGTGGCGGTTTATTCCGAGGCGGACCGTCATGCCTTACACGTCCGGTTTGCGGATGAAGCCATTTGTATCGGCCCGCCGCGCAGCAGCGAAAGTTACCTCAACATCCCGCAAGTAATCAGCGCCGCCGAAATCGCCAATGTGGACGCAATTCATCCGGGCTATGGTTTTCTTTCAGAGAATGCCAACTTCGCGGAAGTTTGCGAAGCGTCGCACATTACTTTTATCGGCCCGACGCCCGACGCAATTCGGCTAATGGGTGAGAAGGACAAGGCGAAAGAAGCCATGGCGGCAGCAGGGATTCCGGTAGTTCCCGGCAGCGCGGGCGTGGTGCCGGATGAAGATTCCGCGAAGGATATAGCGCGCAAGATCGGCTACCCGGTAATGATCAAGGCGGCCGAGGGCGGCGGCGGCCGCGGGATGAGGATCGTCCGCTCGGCCAAGGAACTCATTCCATTGTTTCGGACGGCGCGTACGGAGGCCGAACAGGCGTTTGGCAGCCCCAACGTCTATATGGAGAAGCTCATCGAGCGGCCGCGACACATCGAGTTCCAAGTTTTGGGCGACCGGCATGGCAACGTCATTCACTTAGGCGAGCGCGAGTGCTCTCTGCAGCGTCGCCACCAAAAAGTGCTGGAGGAATCGCCGTCCGTCGTCGTGGATGCGGAGACGCGGCAGCGCGTCGGCAAGCAGGTCGTGGATGCGCTAAAAGCAATCGGCTATTCCAGCGCGGGAACCATGGAATTTTTGCGCGAAGAATCCGGAAATCTATATTTCATTGAGATGAATGCGCGCATTCAGGTGGAGCATCCGGTGACGGAGATGGTGACCGGAGTAGATCTGGTGAAATCGCAGATTCGAGTGGCTGCCGGCGAAAGGCTCGAAAAAGTGCTCCCTCCCATCGAATTTCGAGGGCACGCCATCGAATGCCGGATCAATGCGGAAGACCCGGATACTTTTACGCCCTCGGCCGGTAAGGTCACGGCATTCCGCGTTCCCGGCGGGCCGGGAATTCGCGTCGATACCGCTTGTTATGCGGACGCCGTAATTCCGCCCTATTACGATTCGCTTATCGCCAAACTCATCTCGCATGGACACGACCGGGCCGAAGCCATTGTGCGAATGCAGCGCGCGTTGGATGGATTTGTGGTCGAAGGTGTGAAGACGACCATCCCGCTGCACAAACGAATCCTGGCGGACCCGAATTTTGTGGCGGGGAAATTTGACACGCACTTCCTTGAGCGCATGACGGCAGTGGAAACGAAATAGTTCTTTGGGGGAGGCGACGGTTGATCCCACCGCTTTACGCCATCCTGGACGCCAGCCCCGAATTCGCAGCCGAGTCCGCCTTAAACATTCCCGAAATTGCCGACCGATTGGTAGAAGCCGGCGTGGAGCTGCTCCAATATCGGGACAAGCACGGGTCTGCGCGGCGAATCCTTGATAGTTCACGGGCGCTCGCCGCCCGCTTTGCGCCGAAGGGCGTCCGCGTGATTTTGAACGATCGCGCCGACATTGCCGCCATGGCCGGCGCAGCCGGGGTGCATGTGGGACAGGAAGATCTTCCCGTAGATGAAGCGCGAAAAATATGCGGCGCTCCTCTGTGGGTAGGAGTTTCGACACACACTCTGGAGCAATTGCGCGCGGCGGAAGCTACTTCGGCGGATTATATTGCGGTGGGACCCATCTTCCCGACCGGGACAAAGGCAAATCCCGACCCGGTGGTCGGACTTGAATTTTTGCGCGCGGCCCGGCAAATCACGCGAAAACCACTTGTCGCCATAGGCGGCATCACAGTAGAGTCCGCGGGTGAAGTTTATCGGGCCGGAGCGGATTCGATTGCGGTGATACGGGACTTGATGGCTGCGCGCAATCCGGCGCAGCGAGCGCGCGAGTATCTTGCAATAGCCAAACGAGTTCGGCCCGCGCGGCCTGCAGACAACTGAGAGCATAGGCGAATGGCGCAACAGGTTCAGATGATGGGAACCGAGGTGGCGAGCAAGCAGCCGGAGCTTGTAAAAGGGCTTGGGCTGTTCGATTCCACCATGATCGTTGCCGGCTCGATGATCGGGTCGGGAATTTTCATCGTTTCAGCGGACATCGCGCATCAGGTAAAGAGTCCGGGACTTTTGATTACTGTGTGGCTGGTTACCGGGCTCATGACGCTCATCGGCGCTCTGAGTTACGGCGAGCTTGCCGCCGCGATGCCTCAAGCCGGTGGGCAATATGTTTATCTGCGAGAGTCGCTCGGGCCGCTCTGGGGATTTCTCTACGGCTGGACCATGCTCCTGGTGATTCAGACCGCGACGATCGCAGCCGTGGCAATTGCCTTCGCAAAGTTTACCGCCGTGATCTTGCCATGGTTTTCCGCTTCGGACTGGATCTGGAAAATCGGGACGTTTGGTCCCTGGCAAATGTGGTTCGGGTCGCTGGGTCCGTACAACGTCGGGATCAACCGGCAGAATCTTCTGGCCATCGCTTCGATCGTTCTTCTCACCTGGATCAATACGCGTGGCTTGCGTGTGGGAAAGATAGTTCAAAACGTATTTACAGTGGCGAAAGTCGGTTCGCTCGCGGCGCTGGTTCTGCTTGGCTTCTGGTTTTCGACTCAGGTCGCGCGAGCAACTAATTTCACGGATTTCTGGCGAAACGCGGGGTTGTGGGTGATGCATCCGTACCCGCCTGACCATCCTATCTGGACGATTGGTACGCTGACGCTCGTGGGGGTAGCGATGGTGGGTTCGCTTTTCTCCGCCGACGCCTGGAATAACATCACCTTCACCGCCGCCGAGGTGAAAAATCCCAGCCGGAATTTGCCGCTTTCGCTCGCCCTTGGTGCCGGCATGGTGATTTTGCTCTACACGCTGGCGAATGTGGCTTACTTGAGGGTGTTGCCGATTTCGGGCGATCCGAATGGTGCAACGGCTCTGGCGCGCGGAATTGAATTTGCCGCCGATGGCCGTGTGGGCACGGCCGTCGCGGAAGTAGTTTTCGGACCGGCCGGCGCGATTGTGATGGCCGTAGCGATCCTGATCTCGGGTTTTGGTTGCAACAATGGATTGATTCTTTCCGGAGCACGAATTTACTACGCAATGGCGAAGGACCGGCTCTTCTTCCAATCAGCCGGGAAAGTGAATCGCCATCACGCGCCAGCCGCCGCGCTCATCGTGCAGTGTATTTGGGCATCCTTCCTCTGTCTTTCCGGCACCTACGGGCAGTTATTGGATTTTCTGATTTTTGCGGTATTGATTTTCTACATTCTTACANNNTAATCATTGTTTTGCTGGGTGTTCCGGTGTACTGGTTGTGGAAGTTGGCGCCGGTAAAGTCAGCCGATGTGTAGGTCGGCAGCGCATCGGGGCGGTGATCTGGATTCGATGAGAGGAGATTGCGAATGAGCAATCCGCTGTTCAAGAAGAAGCCGATGGATTGGCTGCTGAACGAAGCCAAGGCCACGGGCGAGCATACGCTGAAGCGGACCTTGGGTCCGGTTTCTCTGACGGCATTGGGAGTGGGGGCCGTTATCGGCGCGGGAATTTTCGTACTCTCCGGCCTCGGCGCGCATTATGCCGGCCCGGGACTAATGCTTTCCTTTGTTATCTCCGGCCTGGGTTGTGCCTTTGCGGGGCTTTGCTACGCGGAATTCGCGGCCTTGATTCCTCTTGCCGGCAGCGCATACACCTATGCTTATGCGGCGCTCGGCGAATTAATCGCGTGGATTATAGGTTGGGATTTGACGCTGGAATATGCCATGGGCGCCAGCACGGTATCCTCGGGCTGGTCGAATCATTTCATTGAGTTTCTCCAGATATTTCATCTGAAGATGCCTCTATGGCTGGCCTACGACCACTGGACTGCGCTGGTCACTGCGGAAAATGTTATCGCGCGGCAAATGGCACACGTTTCGGATCCTTCCCTGGCGGTGGGCAGCCAGTCCTTCCTAATGCGAGTTGGTGACATCATCACCGCGCAGTCTCCAGAATTGCTCCAGCGCGCCCACGACATGGTGGCGGCGCCCACGCTGTTTGGTGTCGAGATCGGATTCAATCTCCCGGCATTCTTGATCGCTCTGGTGATCACAGCTGTCCTGGTAATAGGGATTAAAGAGAGCGCCAACTTCAACGCCACGATCGTCATCGTCAAGGTCGGTGTCGTGCTGTTCGTAATTCTTCTTGGAATGCATTACGTGAGTTCCTCGAACTGGGGACACGATTGGGGCAGTTTTGCGCCCATGGGATTCAGCGGGATTGGACGGGGAGCAGCCTACATATTTTTTGCCTACATCGGTTTTGACGCAGTGTCCACCACTGCGCAGGAAGCCAAAAACCCGCAGCGCGATCTGCCCATCGGCATTATCGCCTCGCTGATTTTGTGCACTGTCCTTTACATACTGGTCGCCGCGGTGCTCACCGGAATGGTGCCGTGGAAGGAGATTAATATCGAAGCGCCGCTGTCGGTCGCGTTTCTCGATCGCGGCTTGGTCAAGGCCTCCTATCTGATTACCGCCGGTGCCCTGGCGGGACTTACCAGCGTGATGTTGGTCATGCTGCTCGGTCAGACCCGCGTGCTGTATTCGATGGCCAACGACGGTTTGCTGCCACGCAAATTCTTCGCCGCGATTCATCCCAAATTCCGGACCCCCTACAAGAATACGATCCTGGTCGGCATCATCGCGGCGGTCATCGGCAGCATCACTCCGATTAACATAATCGGAGAGATGGTCAATATCGGCACGATCTTTGCTTTCATCATCGTCTGCATCTCGATCATGGTGCTGCGCAAGACGAATCCCGAGCAGCCTCGACCGTTCCGCACGCCGTGGGTGCCGCTCGTTCCGGTGCTTGGGATCCTCTTCAACGGCTACATGATGTATAAGCTGGGCTGGGTGAACTGGGCGCGGCTGATCATTTGGCTCGTGATTGGTCTGGTGGTCTATTTTGGGTATAGCCGGCACCACAGCCGGGTTCAAAAGAATGACCGGAGCGCGCTCTAGCTGTTCGATTGGGTTTCAATAATATTAGACCTGCGCGACCGGCGGCAGACCCTGAATCTGCAGAATCCGGTCTTTATCTTTCGCCCGCCAAGATATACTGATCTTCGGGATCTCTAAACTTGCCCCCATTTTCTCCACGCCGTTTCATCGTGTCGTTCCGCAAGACTTCGCTGCTTGATCGCGTGGCGCTTGCAATTCTTCTCTTGGGCATTGCGGTTCGCGTGCTCGCCTCGCTGGGAACGCATGTTCCGTATTCGGGCGTTCTGGGCTTCTTGAGCTTTTTGGCCATCATTTATTTGGTGATCCGCCTGATTCCGTGGTTTCGAACGCGAGTGATGTGGCCGCTGCGCAACCGGCTGATCGTGGCTTATGTTTTCATCGCCGTGGTCCCCGTCATTTTGCTCTTTTCCATGGCCGGCGTAGGGCTGTATGGCCTGTATTTGCAACTCGGCGCTCACCTTCTTCACGACGATTTGCAGGCGCGCATCAGCACGGTCGCGGCGGACGCAGACGCTTTTTCCGCGGCTGTGGAGCAGGAAGCGGCAAAAGGCGCCTCGACTCAGGATGAATCGATGCTGGCGAAACCGGATGTGGCGCGTTTGCTCGCCGCAGAGCGGATAGAAAGTCCCGACCTGCGCGTCTATCTGAATCGCGGCACGCATTTGACCGAGAAGGGTGACGGTCACCGTTTCGCGGGCCTGGTGGAATGGGATCAGAAGTCGGTGATTGCCTGCGCACTCAAGCGCGACGGTCCAAGCGGTCCGATGACAATCCTGGTGGTGGAGCCGGTGAATTCCGCGTTTCTCGACAGGCTTTCGTCGGAACTTGGCCCCATTCAATTACTTTTTCTGCGCCTTGCGGGAGACAAGCCGAGTTCGCGCGCTACCTTTAATTTCAATGGACGCGAGTATATTCCAGGGGAGCAGGTGTCCAGCCGCCTCCGGGTTCTGCCTCCGCCCGCAAATTTCTTAGATGTGCCGGTGGCCGGCGCTTCGACAATCGAACTCACCCATATGGAGGCTGACAAAGATCAAGGCCCGGTGGCCATTTTCGCGTCATTTTCTCTTCGGCCCTCCGCCGTGAACCGGGAACTCTTTACCTCCGTAGGACAGGTAGGACCGTTGCTCGTGACCGCGCTGGTGGCTGCGGGAATAATTTTTCTGTTACTGGAAATCACCGCGCTGATTACCGGGGTAGTGCTGACGCGGACGATCACAACTTCGATCGGCGATCTGTACGAAGCAACGCTTCACGTTCGGCGCGGAGATTTCAGCAAACGCGTTCGCGTTCGACAACGAGACCAACTCGGCGCGCTGGGCGAATCGTTCAATGAAATGACCAGCTCAATTTCGGAGCTGATCGAAGAGCAGCGCCAACGCCAGCGGCTTGAAAATGAAATATCTATCGCCCGCGAAGTGCAAGCGCAACTTTTTCCGCAATCGTTGCCTTCGCTTCCGGGGCTTCAATTGGGCGCGATCTGCCGCCCTGCGCGCGTGGTGAGCGGCGACTATTACGATTTCATCAGGCTGGGTCCGAACCGGCTGGGCATCGCGCTGGCGGACATCAGCGGAAAAGGAATTTTTGCCGCTCTGTTGATGGCCAGCCTGCAAGCGGCGTTGCGCAGCACGGCGATGCTCGACGGCCAAGGCGGGACGTGCGACCTGGTGGCAAAGCTGAACCGGCATCTATTCAGGAACACGTCTGACGATCGCTACGCCACATTTTTCTACGCCGTATACGACGAGCAGGCGCGGACGTTGACCTACACCAACGCGGGGCACCTCGCCCCGTTTTTCGTTCACGACGGAAACGTCCAGGAGCTGGAAGAAGGTGGCACCGTGGTTGGACTCTTCGAGGAATTCCCATTCACGCAGGGAGTGATTAAAGTTGAGCCGGGCAGTCTGCTCGTGCTGTTCAGCGATGGGTTGACCGAGCCGGAGAACGTGTACGGCGAAGAGTTTGGGCGGCTGCGCGTGCGGGCTGAGATTCTTCGGCAGGCGAATCTTCCGCCGCAGCGGTTGGCGGAAAACCTAATCGCCGCAGCCGAACAATGGGCCGGAACACCGGAGCAGGCCGACGACATCACCGTGGTCGTTGCGAACATGGGATAGCGTGCGCGGGAGAGATTTTTATTATACTGGCAGGTCACCGAAAGGCAGGTAGAGTTTGCCTCTAAACGAACGAACGGCTCTCATCACCGGCGGCAGCCGGGGAATTGGAAAGGGGATAGCGCTGGGGCTGGCGCGCGAAGGCGTACGCATCGCTATTTCGTACCGGTCGAACAAGACTGCTGCGCAGAATACTTTGCGCCAATTGCAGGAACGGGGCGCGGAATGTTTTGCCATTGAAGCCGATTCTGCGGATCCGGCGAAGGTTCAGTTTCTCGTGGACAAGGTTGTCGAGCGTTTCGGCCGGTTGGATATCTTGATTAACAATGTGGGGGAGTTCAATTGGAAGCCGGTGGCGGAAACATCGGTGGAGGAGTGGAAGGACGTCTTCACCTCAAATCTCTTCAGTGTGTTCTACGCAAGCAAAGCCGCTCTGCCGGAGATGCGGCGCCATCACTGGGGACGCATTATCAACCTCGGTGCTTTGGGCGCGGAACGTAGTTTTGGCCAGGGAACCATCTCCGCATACGCCGCGGCAAAAGCTGCGGTCGTTTCGTTTTCGCGATCGCTGGCAGTGGAGGAAGCCAAACACGGAATTACAGTGAATGTGATTAATCCCTCCAATATCGACGAGAGGGAACTGACCGCCGAAGAAGCCCGCCGCATGCACGATGCGCGCTCGCCAATAGGACGTCCGCCCTCCGCCGAAGATGTCTCCACGGCTGTGAGATTCTTTGCTTCCGACGGCGCGGATTTCATCACCGGGCAGGTGTTGAATGTCAGCGGGGGTTGGATGCTCTAGCGGCGGCCGCCGAGTTTCTGCCGGCTGCTTTGACCCCACGTTTTTTGTTTTCCGGCGGGAGCTAAAGCCCGACGAGTTCCAAACCATGAAAATTCTGACGACTCCGGAAATGAGGGAAGTGGACCGCCTGACGACGGAGCGCTACGGTGTTCCCAGCGCCGTCCTGATGGAAAACGCGGGAAGAAGCGTCGCACAATTCATTCAGCGACGTTTTTCGGAATTGGAGCCGCGCACGATATTTGTTCTTTGCGGTAAGGGGAATAACGGCGGGGATGGCTTCGTGGTCGCGCGACAACTGCTTGAGATGGGTGCCACGCCGGAAGTGATCCTGTTCTGCGATCCCAGAGAGATGAAAGGGGAAGCTCAGGATAATCTGCGGCGGTGGGAAAACGTTTCCGGCGAACTGCATGTGGTGCGAAGTTCGGCTGAATTGGGCGAATGGAGATCCAAGCTTCGCTCGTGCGACATTCTGGTCGATGCGTTGCTGGGAACGGGGGTGCGCGGTCCGGTGGAGGGGCTGCTACGCGATGTCATCGCGATTGTGAACGAACGCACCGCCGGTCCGGCCGTTGTAGCGGTCGATATCCCTTCGGGATTGGACGCGGATACAGGCGAGGTTCATGGCGGGGCGATCGTGGCGGACTATACCGTCACGTTCACCGCGCCTAAGCTGGGAATGTTTCAAGGCAAAGCCAGTGAAAATGTGGGCCAGTTAATCGTCCGCGATATCGGTTCGCCGCCGGAATTAATTTCGAAGCTTGGCAGCGGCGTTCTGCACTGGGCTGAACCGAACGAATTTGAGCGATTTGCGGTGCGCCGAAAACCGGACGGCAATAAGGGCGACTACGGACATGCACTAATCGTTGCAGGTTCGGTGGGCAAGAGCGGAGCGGCGGTTCTGGCCTCCTGGGCGGCTTTACGCGTCGGTGCCGGACTGGTGACGGTAGCGACGCCCGAGCCGGTATTGCCAATCGTGGCCGCGCACACTTCGGAAATTATGACGGAGCCGCTAGCCTGCACCGACGCGGGAACTATTTCACTGCGCAGCCTAGAGGACGGCCGGTTCGGCGCGATACTAAAAGGAAAGCGCGCTTTGGCAATAGGCCCGGGACTTACCACGAATGAGGAGACTCAGAAATTTGTTCGTACAGCGATCGGCAAGCGGGGTTCTGTGCCGTTGATTCTTGATGCGGACGGATTGAATGCGTTCGCCGGACGCGCCACGGAACTGAAGGGACCAGAGGGATTCATCGCCGTCACGCCGCATCCGGGAGAAATGTCGCGGCTCACTGGATTGAAGACGGAGGAAGTTCAGGCGCGCCGTATGCAGCTAGCTCTCGAGTCTGCGAGAGCCTGGAACGCATATGTAGTCCTTAAAGGACACAATACAATCGTCGCCGCGCCCGACGGAAGCGCTTTCGTAAACTCGACTGGCAATCCGGGAATGGGCACGGGTGGAACAGGCGACGTCTTGACCGGAATGCTCGCGGGTTTAACCGCGCAATTTGGAACCGACGATTGGGAGCGGGTTCTGGCATTTGGAGTTTATCTGCACGGTTTGGCCGGCGATATAGCCTATGCTGACTTCGGCGAAGCTCCTCTGATAGCGAGCGACTTGATCCGCGCGATTCCGCGGGCCTACCAACAATTTTATGCGGCGTCCGACCGTGGCTAGCACTGAACTGACCACGCATTCCCCAGAGGAAACCATAGCGCGCGGCCGCGAAATTGGCGCGCGACTGAAACCGCGCGTGCTGGTCCTTCTGTCGGGAGATTTGGGCGCAGGCAAGACCACACTCACGAAGGGAATCGTCAGCGGAATCGGCGCCGCCACCGAGGATGAAGTGACCAGCCCCACGTTTACGCTCGTTCACCGATACGATCACGCTGCGCGGGCATATCACGTGGATCTGTATCGCGTGTCCGGCCTGCACGATCTGGAGACGCTCGGGCTCGAAGACGTATTTTCTGAAAATGCGGTGGTGATCGTTGAGTGGCCGGACAGGTTTAAGCTGCGCGTAAATTGGCCCATCGTGCGGATTCAACTTGAGCACGTTTCGGAGGATACGCGCAGAATTTCAATCGTGGATGACGACGGCGTGTTGCTTTAACGCGCTGTGCCAAGAACTGGCAAACCACATCTCGCGTTTTTCAGTGCCCGCTCACAAACCCATAATTTGGAATCCCGCGTCTACGTAAAGAACGTTGCCGGTAACTCCACGGCCGAGATCGCTCGCGAGAAACACGGCGGTATCAGCGACTTCCGCCGGATCGGTGTTGCGGCGCAACGGTGCGTGCTGTTGAACGAAATCGAGAACCTTGGAGAAGTCCTTAATTCCGCGCGCGGAAATCGTTTTGATGGGGCCGGCTGAAATTGCATTGACGCGAATTTTGCTGGCTCCCAATTCGCTCGCAAGATATTTCATGGACATTTCGAGTGCAGCTTTGGCTACACCCATCACATTGTAATTGGTGACCACGCGCGTGGAGCCCAGATACGTGAGGGTCATAATCGCGCCCCCGTCGGTCATCAGCGGCGCGAGCGCTTTGGAGACAGCTACCAGCGAATAGGCGCTGACGTCGAGCGCCAGCTTGAACCCGTCGCGCGAGGTATTCACAAAAGGCTGGTTCAAATCCTCATGATTCGCGAATGCAAGACAATGAACAACCACGTCGAGCTTTCGACCCTCGGCTTTCAGCGAGGCTGCGAGACCATCAATGTCGGACTGCAGCTGTACGTCGCAGGGATAGTAATTGCTCACCCCGAGTTCGTTTCCGAGTTCCTCCACCGTGGGCTTCGCGCGCTCATTCTGGTGGGTCAGCAGAAGCGTGGCGCCCTCGCGCACGAACGCCTGCGAAATCGCGTGAGCGATGCTCCATTTATTCCAAACGCCCAGGACGATTGCTGTTTTTCCTTCCAGTAGTTTTGGCATGGTCCGCCATTTTACCCGGAATTGGGGGTTTCGGAGCTATGTTCTGCATCGCACACCAATGCGACGCCTTCGGGCCGCTCAATGAGCGTGGATCCAGCGAATCACTTCCCTCACGATATCCGCGAGATAGGGCCAAATGACTGCGACGATTGCGAGGACAGAAGCGGCCAGTTTTTTAGAGGGCTTTGCAATTCCGCCCACTGCTGCGCCAGGCTGGTGGATGGCGCAGAAGCCTCCCTTGGTCGCGCGCCTGCCGCAGCGTTGGCCGCGGGGGCCAAGATAAAGGCAGGGGCCTTGATCAGCGCCGCTGGAGGGAGCGCCCGGGGCGGGCAGCGTTTTGATACCAAAGTCGTCAGTGTAATCGCCGGTTTCGTCGATCGACCCAATGCCGAATTCGCGGCCGGAGTCGTTGCTGTCGCGAGAAGCATTAACGGTTAAGACTCGTTCCATTGCGCCCGGCATTTTTCCTCGGATAGAGTGAATGTGGAATCGAGTTCCTGCGTCTGCCAAAGGATCAGGATACTTCGCATTCGTATGCCCGAAACCTATATTGCGCCCTCGCCCGCCCATCCGGCTCGGATGAAGCTCGAGCCTTATACTGCCGAAATCCGCCTGGGCAGCATTACCGTGGGCGTTGACAACATACATTATGACGTCTTTCTGAGCCCGCGATTCGTCGAATTCATCCGTAAATATCTGCTGGACCTGGTGCGCCAGACGGTGAATATCAGCCTGGTGTACGGCAACGACCGCAAGCAGTCGGGTACGCCCGAGCACGCCGCTTTCCGAAAGATGTTAATCGAGATTCTGCAGGCCTCCATCACGCGCGCAAAATTCCAGCAGTCCATCGAAACCGATCTTCTGCACCAGCTCGCGCTGCTGAAACACATCACTTCCGAATTGGGGAATCAGTTTTCCAGCATCCTGGTGGAATGCAAGGAATGGATTCGCAGCCGCGGCGAACTTTTTGAACACAGCGAGCAGGCGCATGTGATGCGCTCAAAGATCGCCGAAATCCAGGCAGACAAGAAAAATATTTACAGGGCAGTCGGTGAGACGGTCTGCCGGGTTTGGCGCGATGTGGAAGAGGGCACGCTTTCGAAATCGCGCCGGGCGCTTTTCGGCGAAGATTTCCACGAGACTTACGAGCTGCTGCAAAATCGTTTTCTTTTCGTTGATAGCGGCAACGACGATCATCTTTTCCTTGAGCACTACGTGCTGATGGGGAATTTTGTGAATGACCCCGATCGATTTGAAATCTTCGACGGATTGCTGCTCGATCTCGTGCGGGATCTCATCCTGACCGGGGACAGCTCGGAAGATTTCAGCAAGGCTCGCAAGGCCCACGAGCGTTTGCTGGAGCAGGCGCGGTTGCTGCGGTCCGAGATGGCGCACGTCGAAGAAGAACAGGAAGAACTCGCCGGCCGCTCCGGGGATAGCGGTGAAGGCTTTCCGTGGCTCTTCAAGCGCAAGGGCGCATCTGCAGAGTCCCACGGTGAGCGCGCAAACCTGCATGAAAAATCCTTCTCGTTGGAATCGAAGCTCGCAGAGATGGGTTCTCAGATCGAAGTTGCCAAACAGCGCATGAACTTCCTGACCGAGGAACATCGAAATCGCCTGGGCGACTATTTGAATCAGCCTGAAAATGCACGGAGACTTTTTGATGCGCAAGCGCCTGCGGGGAAGGGAGAAGCACCTGCAGCCACTCGTGCGCAGCTTCTCCAAGAGTGGGTGCACCGTTTGGAGGAGCGCGATCTGCTTTTCCACGTGCTGGCGAGCTACGAGCTGAGAAAAATCTATTCGGATTATTGTCCGCCGGTCCACTTGCAGGCCCTGAAGAAAGCTCTGGTGAACCGCGAAGAAGCGAAGCGCGTGGAGGCGATCCTGGAGCAATTTCCGGCGCGTAAGATTTCGATGAAGCGTCTGGAGGACGCCTCGCGCTCGATTCGCCGCAGCACGCCGGAAGAGCAGTCATCTACCGCGCTTCAATTTGCGAAAGATTTGATGCGTTTTCGCCGAGACCGCCGGAACTATCAGCAGGTCGCAGCCTGGATGGAACGAATCAACTTGGTGCGTTCGGAGCGCGCTCGCGAGCTTTCTCGCGCGAACAAGAGCCTGTACGAATTCTTGCATCCCGATGAAGGCCGTCCGGCCGAGGATCCCGTCATCAATCACACGGTGATCAAGGCCGACGTGCGCGGGTCCACCGGCATCACCAAGGATTTGCTTGCGCGCGGCATGAATCCCGCTTCGCACATCAGCATGAACCTGCACGAACCGGTGAAACGCATCCTGGAACGTTACGGCGCCGCCACCGTATTCATTGAAGGGGACGCCATCATCCTGGCCATTTACGAAACGGAGGCTACGCGGGCCACCACGCGCGGTGTGGCGCGAGCTTGCGTCCTGGCGCGCGAAATTCTTGCGGTAACGCAGAGTTACAATCAGCGAGCCAATGCCTCCGGGCTTCCTGCACTGGAACTTGGGGTGGGTGTTGCGTTCCAGGATTCCGCGCCATCTCTTTGGACCGACGGCGATTCAAAGATTATGATTTCCCGCGCGCTGAATCTTTCCGACCGTCTNNTTCAACGTGTACCTGCTGCAAACTCTGATGGAGGATGCGGAAGCGGATGAAGGCGAAGAACTGCTTGTGCGCTATAACCTGAATGGGATTGAAATTAATGAAGAGGGATTCAACAAGTTGAACGCGGAGATTGCGCTCGCGCCCATGGGTGGCAATTTTCCAATGCCCTGGGGCAAAGAACGAGTTCAGCTTTATTTCGGCGAAGTTCCGCTAGGCGATTCACTGGAGCCTATCGTCATCCGCAAAGGCTTCGTTCGCCAGCTATTGCCCGGCGCAAAAATTGGCGCGCAGGGGAATCGCCCGTACTACGAAGTTTGCACGGACCCAAAACTGCTTGACCTCGCTCGCAAAAAGTTTGCCGCCGGCTCCCCGAAAAGTTGAAGGCTGTTCGCCGTACGCTTATAATCCCACGACGGAGGCGCATAGGGCCCGGTGGTTCTCGCAGCCTTCAAAGCTGCTGTTCGAGCCCTTCGCGGGCTTCGAAGGTGGGTTCGACTCCCACTCGCTTCCGCCACCTGCATTTAGATTGAGTCGCACAACCGCATACGCCCCTGTCCGTTCGTACAGTTCGTAATTGACCACTCAATTCACCGATACACGCTTCGTCTCCCTGACCTGCACTCATACTGAGAAAAGAAATGTACTTCTGAGAACTTGAGAGGTCATCATGCGCGGAAAACTTTCTCCAATTTTCTTCATCTTGATCGCGGTTGCGGGGGCGTTCGTTGGCACGGCCGCGGGCCAAGCCGCATCTCCGAGTGAAACGGCGACGTCCGCAAACTTAGTCACTGCGGCACCGCTTTCGGGAAAGCCCGGCCAGATCCCGTCGAAGGCCACAAGCGCGCAGGCCAACGCTCAAGACCTCTCAGCGCAAGCGGGCCAGCCGATGTCGCTAGGCGAAGTCGCCCGTCTGGCGCGCGCGAAAAAGAATAGCCAAGCCAAAGCGGTCAAAATATTTGACGAGGAAAATATGCCGAGAGCGCCCATCAGCGCAGGCGAAAAGGCTCCCGAGTTTTCGGACGTTGGCTCGTCAAGCGGCGGCAAGGTTACTATCCTGGACTTCTGGGCCACATGGTGCGGTCCTTGCCGCCATGCATTGCCCGGACTGAAGCAGCTGCAAGCGGTTTACGGCGGCGACCAGGTAGAGGTTGTGAGTATCAGCGAAGATGAGGACGAAGGCGAGTGGCGCGCTTTCGTCTCACAGAACCAGATGAATTGGACGCAGCGACTGGACTCGAATCATCAGATCATGCGCCAGTATGGAGCAAGTTCTCTGCCGACTTACGTGTTGATTGGAAGAGACGGCACAGTCCTTCAGCAATATGTGGGAGACGATCC
>PLZZ01000079.1:24719-30097 GCA_003153585.1 Acidobacteriota bacterium
GGCAGGCGGTAACGAGGCAAAACGAGAGTTAAATAGTAAGCCCAGGGAAAGACTACTGGAAAGACGGCGGCGGGAAACGCGTACACGCTACGGCGGCGGAATAAAATTACGATACCGAGCAGCGCTCCCATCGTGGCCATCACGTTGAAGAGCAGCACGAAACGAAACCACACAGACGGAACATTCAGCAAATCTTTCACCGGAGTTGGAGTGCCGCCGGACCAAACTGAGATAATACGATTTCCGATCAAATGTGCTTCGCGCGCGGGATGAGCGGTCATATATTCAACGGCTTGTTGCTGCTTCTCCTGCATGTAGGCGGTTTCACCCATTTGGATGTATTTCGCACGCTCGCCCGTGTTGTAAATCGGGTGAAGCTCGGCGCGGAAGATGTCCTTGGTGTCGTCGTTGTTCCCGAGCCACAACTGCAAACCAAACCCTGAACGGAGCGGTACGAAGGTGTGAAAGATTTCGTAGTTGCGGATCGTCCATGGCACGCAACACAAGACAACGATTCCGATTGAAAGTGCAAGGCGGCCGAACCAAGGGCGCCGCTGTTTGTGACTACGGTACGCCACCCAGCCGAGCAGAAGGGGCAGAAGGGCTGCCAACGTGGCGTTGGTCATTAAGGTGATGCCCCAGAGCAGTCCGTAGGCGCACCAGTCGCGCACGCGGCTCGATTCAGCCAGCGCTAGTGTTGCACAAAATATAGCGGCCACTAAGAGCGCCGAGAGCGATGCGTCCCACATGCTTTGTACTGGAATGAGGATTGCGTTGGGAAAAACGGCCCATAGCCACGCGGCTCCCGCAGCTACGCCCACGCCACCGAGTCGTTCGCCGGCGAAGAAAATCGGCAAACAAGTTAGCGTGGCAAATAAAATGTTCAACAAAGCAGCAACGATAAATGAGTGGAATGTGTAGCTCCCGAAAGTGCGGAAAATGCCCGCAAGCAGCAGGGGATAAATCGGTGGAAGCCACGCTGTTGGGCCGGTATCCACGCGAAAGGGCGAACTGAACCCGTTTCCAACGGCGAGCGAGTGTGCAATGTTGCCGGATTCGAACAGAAACGGGACGACGGCGACGGCCTGCTGCGGATGCTCGTGAGTGTAATTCCAGAGATACCCGACCCTTAGGAGCAAGGCAATTGCGAGGATGATCCACAGCGACGTTGCCACAGCGCGAAAGCCTATTTTCATATTGTAAATGTCGATATTCGATGTGCGGGCAAATCCAAAATTGTACGCAGTCCGGCAAATTCTAGGTGCATCACAGGCCGGTCACAATCACTTTCTCTTCGCGCGAAACTGGGGATGCCTGCACTATACTAGCAGCGCGGACGGCGGTCGCGGCCAGAGCGCTGGCTGCCGATCGCGATTCGCGCGGAATTACTTCCATGCGCAAGAAAAAGCTCGGAATAAGGATTGAGAAGGAAGCGCGCCGCCGCGCGCGAGCGGGAATTGGCATGCCACCAGCGGCGCGGCTAATCCCCGACAAGCGCAATAAACCTCCGAAACACAAAAAGACTCCGTTGGATTCAGGAAGAGCTTGAGTCTGGTTTCCTCTGTCTCGCCGGAGTCATAGGTTCACACGGAACCTAGTTTTTCGAGCCTCAGCCGTGTTTAGTTTCGGGAATCACTTCTCCGCGTTTGAAGAGCGGCTCGGCTGGTTTGCCGACGGCGTGCGCCGCTTGCGCCGCCATTGCCTCCAGATCGGTTTTGGAGAACCCTACACTGGTTGATTGTATTTGTCCGTCTGAACTGATCCAAAACATGGTCGGCACGTTGGTCAAGCCATACTGATTTGACACGGGGTAGCCGTGCTCATCGATTAGCGCGGGAAATTGCACGTCGTATTCCCGGCAGAAATCACGAGTGTCTCGCTCGTCGTCCTGCGAAATTCCCAGCAAAGAGAATTTCGCGCCGCCATACTTCTGATGCAAACGTTCAAGGAACGGCATGGTGAACTGGCACGTCGGGCAGCTAACCTTGAAGAACGCAGCGAGGACTGGGCCCCGCTTCAATGCTTCGGCGAGCGATAGTCTCTTGCCGCTCAAATCTGCCAGAGAAATCGGCGGAGCGGTTTTTCCGCGCGGTAAAGCCGCCATAGTTTTCCCTCCGCGAAGTGTCCGTATGTAATTTTTAAAACCCATGTGCCACCGATCGATTTCCTAAATGACGGCTGAGTCAGGCTCAGTGGATATTCCGTGTTTTCTTTCCCACGTAATCCATCAGCAGGTACTGCCCAAGAGTGTACGGCGTGGTGAAGTATGCCTTGCCGCGGCAGAGCTCCGTAATTTTCTGCACGAAGTGGACGAGACTGTAATCGCTGGCAAGCATAAAGGTGTTGATCAGAATGCCGGCGCGTTTGCACTTTGCCACTTCCTCGAGCGTTTGCGTAACCACGAGCGGGTCGAGCCCGAAGGCATTCTTGTAAATGCGGCCGTCCTCGAGCGTCAATGCCGAGGGCTTGCCATCCGTAATCATGATGATCTGGCGCATGTCCTTCTTCTGTCGCGACAAAATTCTCTGCGCCAAACGCAGTCCTTCGCGCGTATTGGTGTGGTACGGTCCCACCTGCACGCGCGCCAGTTTGCCCAGAGGAATTTCCTCCGCGCTGTCATGAAACAGCACGCAGTGCAGCGAATCGCCCGGATATTGCGTGCGAATCAGGTGCGAGAGCGCCAGCGCGACGCGTTTTGCCGGAGTGAACCGGTCCTCTCCGTACAAAATCATACTGTGGCTGCAATCGAGCAGCAGAACGGTGGCGCAGGAACTCTGGTATTCGCACTGGTGCACCATCAGGTCGGGGTAATCAAGCTCGATAGGAATGGTCGCGCCATTGCGCTGCACGGCATTGAAAAGTGTTCCGCTAATGTCCATGTTAAGGGTGTCGCCGAATTCATACTGCTTCGAAGAGCCGCCAGACTCCACGCCGGTGGCCAGATCGCGCGTGTCGTGCCGGCCAAAGCTGCTCTTGCCCAGCGAGGCGAGTAGATCCTTCAGGGTTTTGAAGCCGAGAAAATCGAGGGCCTTGTCGGTGATCTCAAATCGGGCTTCCGTGTGAGGCTGCTGTTCTCCAACTTGGCCACCAGGTGTTTCCGTGGGAGGCGGCGTGACCTGTGCTGTCTGGTTCGGCTGCGAAATGTAACCTTCCGCTTCCATGCGCTGGATGATCTGCTCGATCAGGTCGCGCAACTCCTGGTTTTGCGACAAGTCCGGATTCTGGAGCATTTGTTCCATCATCTCGGGCGGCACAAGGTCGCCTTCTTGCAGAGCGTGCAAAATCGCCTCGCGCAAGTCATCCATGATTTGCTCGCGCGAACGCTCGCTGTCCATCTCATAAATCCCATACTGAGATTCAAACCCACTTTGAAGCAGGTAGTCCGAGAGGCGACTCATCAATTCTTGAAGGTCGATGTCGTCTGCGGCGCCGGGCGCGTATTTTGAATAGCGAACGTATTTCATACAATTCTCTCAGCGAAATCTAATTGAACTGCCGTCGCGGCATCCGGCTGGATGGTTCGCGAGGATCGCGCGGCTCGGAAGTCTTACGGGCATCGGCGAAGTAGCCGCGCTCTTCGCTACGGCTAATGCGTTTATGCGCCCACAGCCCTTCGAGAATGAACTCCGCCGCACTGGTGACGACGGCAGGATCGTCCTTTGCGCCCACATCGAGGGCGGGCAGATTGTCAAAGAGTCCTTGGATTTTTTTGAGTTGCGCCATCAGCTCCGCACTGGAAGCGTTCACAGGCACCTTGAGTTCGCCGCCGAGTTCGAACCACTGCACCACGGGTTGGAAATTTGCGCCGGTGAAATACTTGGTGAAAGTCTTGCCCACTGCTGCGCGAATAAGTTCGCGCGCTATATTCTCGGCCCCGCGAAGCTCGCCCTCGTACTCCAATTCAAATTTGCCGGTCATGGAGGGAATCGCGGCATACACGTCCGAAACGCGCGCGATAGCCTTGGAGTCATGGCTCCGTATGGCCCTTTGTTCCGCGCTGCTCAGCACGTTTTCGAGTGTGCTGATCGGGAGGCGCTGGCTCACGCCCGACCTGCGGTCAATGCGCTTATCCTCGCGGGCCTGGAATGCAATTTCCTCCACCACCTCGCGAATGTAATCCGGCAATTCGGCGGTTCGTTTGGCCTCACGCTTGGTCCATGACTCCTGCGTTGTTATGGACATGCCTTCGGCGAGCGTGGCGGGATAATGTGTGCGAATCTCAGAACCGATGCGATCTTTCAGCGGCGTGATAATTTTCCCGCGAGCAGTGTAGTCCTCAGGGTTCGCAGTGAACACGAGGAGAACATCGAGAGCCATGCGGACCGGGTATCCCTTAATCTGCACATCTCCTTCCTGCATGATGTTGAAAAGGCCGACCTGAATCTTTCCGGCCAGGTCCGGCAGCTCGTTGATGGCGAAAATTCCGCGATTGGCGCGGGGAAGCAAGCCGTAGTGAATAGTCAATTCGTCGGAAAGATTTCGGCCGCCGCGGGCGGCTTTGATGGGATCAACGTCGCCAATCATGTCCGCGATCGTCACATCCGGAGTGGCTAGCTTTTCCACGTAGCGGTGCTCGCGGCCGAGCCAGCCTACAGGCGTAGCGTCTCCTTCGGACGCAATGCGTTCGCGGCAAGCGCGGCAGAGCGGGGCGTAAGGATTGTCGTGAATCTCGCAACCTTCGACGACAGGCACCTGCGCGTCCATGAACCCGGACAGTCCGCGCAAGATCCTCGATTTGGCCTGCCCGCGCAGGCCAAGCAATATGAAATGGTGGCGTGAGAGTAGGGCATTGATGATTTGCGGGATCACCGTATCGTCGTAGCCGTGCAGACCCGCGAAAAGCGGCTCGCCCTTTTCCATCTTCTGCAGCAGATTTTCGCGCAGTTCTTGTCTCACCGACCGGTGCGCGACTTTCTCTTCCGACCAATTGCTTCGGCGAAGTTCGCCCAGAGTCTTTGGCAGCGAAGTCATGAGGGCCCCATTTATTCCAAGAAGATGCGGCGCCGGAAATCAGCGCTTGAGACTCATTATAGAGGAACGCGACGCGCGAGCATAATTTCGTTTGGCGGGACCTAATTTAGGCCGTGGCCGTTTCCGCCTGCAATTTTCCGCAAGCGCTGCCTTTGCGCCAGTTGTGGCAGAAGCTCGTTGATTCGGAGCAATAGAAAAGCCTGGCGAGCGCTCTCTTCGGGAATCTCAAGCAGGTTCTGTTTCGCCTCCAGCTCGAGCGGCAAACGCGCTGCCATTTGGAATGCAAGTGAAAGCTCGGTGTCGCGGCTGGACACGACCCAAGGCTGGCCGAAAACAAGGTTGTGGCAGATCTGAAACCGTTCGATCAATTGTGCTTCCTGCTCGGAATCTTGGGGAAGAATATCTTC
>PLZZ01000010.1 GCA_003153585.1 Acidobacteriota bacterium
GCGGTTATCTGACCGCTGGAATTATAGGTGCAGGACGAAACGGTAACACTGGCGCCGAAGCTGCAGGTGACTCCAGGTTGGAAAAAGCCGCCTGTTATGGTCACATTGATGTTGGTCTGGCCCTGGCTACCAGAGTTCGGAACGAGGCTGGAAATGACAGGTAATGGTTGTCTCACCTGGATGGTACGAATTGGCGGGCTAGGGTCCGAGTTTCCAGCGCTATCGACGACAGTCAGTGAAGCGGTATAAGTGCCGGGAGTTGAGTACGTAACTGACCCAGGACTCGCGACGGCGCTCGAGTTGGGAGTTCCTCCGCGAAGAGACCAAGAATAGGAAGCAATGGTTCCGCTCGAAGCAACACCCGTGCCGGCGAAAGCGACTGATTGATCAGGTAAGATCACAACATTGCCTGCCGGGCTGGTGATCGTGCCTTTCGGTGGAGTGTCCGTCGGCGTTGCCGATATCTGGATAAATTGTGCGATCGAAGGTACACCGGAATTATTCAGGAGAAAGAGCATGTAATAACCGGGAGGCGCGATATTGCCGTTCGGCGGACCCGTCACCGTGAGCATTCCCGAACCGATTGTGAAATTCAAGCCCACCATGCGCTGGTCCATGTTGAAGCCATGGGTCGTAGACCCCAGCTTCATTAAAACCACGGACGAGATGTTGGCCGCATTGGGAGTCTGTACCTGAAAGGACGCGCCGTAGCCGACCACCCCGGTCGATACACTCGAAATGGTGGGACGCGTGGCGGCTGATCCGTCTGGATTAAAGAGATAGGGTGGCGAGTAAATCTCTACTTGGTTCTCATAGGTGCCACGAACCGGGTTGCCCCCTGCTACCCAGACGGTCCCGTCAGGAAGAAGTAGCGAGACGGAATGATAGAGCCGCTCATAGGTTTCCGTTCCGGCAGGCCCGACGGTAATAGTCCCGCTGGTGTTAAAAAGGTCGGCGGCGAGACTTGCAGTGGTCGTGTCTTCATCATTCAAAGAACCGCCGAGCGTCACGATATTGCCGTTAGGCAGCATCGTCGCGTTCATCTCGATGCGGGGCTCCGACATCGAAGGTCCATATTCCCACTCAGGTGAAGAAGCAGAGAGGTTGATAATCTCGGTCGTGGCCGTGGCGGGATTACCGCCGCCAAAGATCATTACACTTGGCGCGTATCCATTCGCCGGAGTCAACGGGAGAAGTACAGACGAGCCATAGGTCCGGTTGCCGCCGTAATTCGTCGTAGCAATAGTTCCCGACCAAGTGTTGGAGGAGGGAAAGAAATACTGTGATTGCGTAGTCCATCCTGAATAGAAAACGTTGCCGTTCGGAAGAAGATGCATTCGGGGATACAGAGGAGGAACCCAGGGGGCGGGGTAGGGAGTGGTCCAGCCCGAGGCAACCTTATATATCTCGACTTCCTGATTCGTATTTCCGTTTTCATCGAGGCCTGAAAAAACCAGGAGCCTTCCATCGCTCAGCTCGGTGGGNNGTCGGATACCAGCGCCCATGGGCCATGTCCTGCATGTCCGCAAACTGGCCGGTGGCGGGATCATAGATGGAGGTACGCTGCCACCCATGGAACGGGTCATATTGCAGGGTTCCACCGAAAATCATNNTCGCGACCGTCGGGCAGGGCAATCATGCCGCTGCAGAACATGTCCCAACCAATAGTCTGTGTGGTGACCGTATTGTTTGAGGGATTCCAGATCGCTGCCTGGTAATTCGTGTCCGGGGGATAATTACCGGAGCCAGACACGACCAGGATCTGTCCATTGTGCATCAAGCTTACGTGAACAGGATTGATGGGCATGGTCGTCGGCACAGTTTGCCACTGCCCTTCGACATTTGCTTGGCCATAGACACCAGCCGCCCCTGGTAGCAGCAGAACTGCCAGAGCAATCACGGCGCAGATTGAGCACACGAGGTTTGATCCGCGGGAGCAAGATTTGCCGCTCGCAGAGTAATCGTCACCTTGGAGGGTACTATCCCGTAGGCGAGCGGCTGGGCTGGAAATCAACATATATAAAGCCTCCGACAAGCATGCTAAGTATGCTCGAATCGTCAGCCGGATGAACGATTTCCATTCTTCCCGCGCGATTATCCCGGGCAAACGCCCGCCGCTGGAGCACACCGGGAGTTCACGCATAAGTACCTATCGCATTTTGATAGCCTTGCCAAGCACTTTGTTTACAGCGGTTCAGCGCAGACTTTGGGCAATTATGTGACAAAAAGTGGAAGGTTATTACCACGAAGTTATAATTACAGGGGTTGTTGCAAAAATGACAAATGCAGCTCTAGACGAGCACCCTTCCGAAAGCGGGCCTTATTTCGGCAATTCACATCGCCATGCGGTGTTCGCCGAGAAGGTCCCAAACCGCCCAGAATTCCCTCATCTCTTCGGGCGCGCCAAAGGACACTCGCACATAGTTCGGCATGCCAGGGATCTCGGGACCCAGAAGGATATCGTTCTTCTGGTAGTGTTCGATGATTTCTTTGGCAGGGTGCATGACGTTCAAGCAAGCAAAATTAGTGTGCGAATCGAGTACCCGAAGCATCCTGGCATTCACTTGGTTCACAAATTCTTGCCGGTCGTTTTGGTTTCGCTGAACACACCTTGCCGTGAATTCCGTGTCGGCCAAAGCAGCAAGTCCCGCGGCTAGACTCAAGGACCCTATTTCCATTTCACGTTTTTCCTTGGCCAGAGCGTTGAGGATATTTGGCTGGGCGAATGCATACCCTAGTCTCAAGCCCGCCAGTCCGTAGATTTTGGAGAAAGTGCGTGTGATGATTGCGCCGGGATGAAGCGAGGGACGGTCAAGAAACGAGACATATGAGCCGGAGCCTCCCGCGTATTCGTGATAGGCCTCATCGATGATGACGGGAACCCATTCCGGGAGTTTCTCCAAAAACCGATCAATGCTCTGCCTGTCCGTCAGAGTCCCAGTGGGATTATTCGGGTTGCAGATATAAATGAGTCCGGTCTCGGAATTAACTGCAGCGAGCATCGCTTCCAGATCGTGCCCGTAGTCATGCCGCAGGGACACGGCGCTGATTTGTGCGCCGTTTGCCAGGGCGTAGTGACCGATCAATTCGAAAGTTGGAGTGGCAAGGACCAACCTGCGACCATTACGGAGAAAAGCGTTCACAGCCATGCTCATGATCGCGGTCGATCCTGCGCCGAGGAGTATCTGTTCTGGTCTAATGCCGTGGACGCTAGCGATAGAAGATCCGAGGGCATCGCTAGAACTAGGGAATCGGTTTACAGAATTCGCGTTTTTTAGAACCTCTGCCACGGCGTTGGGAGAGGGCCCATAGGCATTTTCATTTCTGTCCAAACGAATGGGTTTCCTGGTCCCAGCTCCAACTTGCTGTCCAATCGGCGTTTGCGTGGTTGAAGTGAACGTCGGCGGAGGCGCATAACTAGCCGCCACCCCGCTCACACCCAACTTCAGAAGGCCTCGCCGGCTTATAGCCATGTTCTGAATTCAACTTTTAAGAGATCGTCGGACAAAGTAGTGCCGTACGGCCCGAATAAGCCGACCTGATCTTACCCTCAAAGCCCTTAGCGCATGATACGACATATGAACGTCTAATCTATCCCTAACTCCTTCCATGAGCCCGGTCGGAGTCAAGACGGTTTTAGTGTTTCTCTCTGAGGATCCTGACGTTTTCACCGAGCCGCCGCTGTAGCCATCCTTCCATCCGCAGTCCTTGAAGAGCGATTTTCGCTCGCTGCAAGTTGGGCGTCTCCTCGATACAGTAGGTGCTGCGACCTGATAATCGACATTCGCTCAGTCTCATCGACTAAGCTGGGCCAGGAATTAGGCGCAGTCACCTGATCTCGGCGGTTGAACTCGGTTGTTCAAATCAACGTTCGACGACTCTCTATGCGACTCGGGTCATTGCTTGTCGACTGTTCCGCAGCGGTTCGTAAATCTTTTTACTGACCCACAACTTGTGAAGTAGTACGGCGAACTTCCGAGCTACCGCGACCACGGCTCGTTCCTTGGCATTCCTTCCTCCGCGCTCCGATAGCTTCAGGCCCCAGTACCTGAGATCACTATTCCAACTGCGAAGGCATGAGAAAAGCCTAACCGCAAGAATCTGCTACCAATTGCTTCTCTTGAACAAACGCCTTTGCAAAGCTTTAGCACCTGACAATACATGCGGATTCTTACTAAGATAATTGTCCCTTACCTCAGAAAGCCTGCGGCGAAGAAAGGCTTTCACCTTCCATTGAACTCGGCAATTCGCGTCGGATAGGCCGAAATTATTCTGATAAACTACTGAGAATCTCCGCGATTCCCCAGGACGCAAATCAAAGCAAAATCGAATGCCTTTGTCATCTGTCCGGGCATCAGGCCATGGCACTCCATCGAGAAGAACTCTTTCCACTGGGACCTCCCGGCACCCGGGCCATTCGACATAGCAGCGCAGGAGATTTTCCGAAGCGTTTGCGACCTTGCCCGCATTCGCATAGGCGCGGATTTGGAGGTCTCCGTTCGGCGTCCATCGCCTAAGGTAGGAATTCTCAACGGCGGTTTGCACATTGGACCATCGTATTTCCGGCGCAAAAGCGTTAATCCGCGATACCAACTGGATGAGAGACTCCGGATCCTTGAAGATTTCGTGATGCTCAACAATTAAGACAGGTTTCCCAAAGAAAAGATTGAATGCAATATCCTGCAACTCAATTTCCCGCGGGTATTTTCTGAGGAACAGAGGGAACTCGCCATATTTAAGTACCGCAGGTTCTATAAACTCCAAAAGGCTGAAACCGGAATTTTCCCCGCGCGGGCAAGGGTCTGAGTTCACCGCTGCGGAGAAATTGTGCGCTTTGAGCGCAGCCATGGCATCCCGCGAAAAATTTCCTTGAGGGAATACCATTACATGATCACAGTGGATCCTCGTCTTCTTCTCGTGCACGTCCATACGTTCTTCCGCCACCGTTAACATGCCGTTCAGCAGTCCGGCATTTCTCGACGCAAACTCGGCAGCGGTGTGGTCGTTTCCGTGGAAACAAATCGAGAGACGGTCAGGCCGCTCCCGGAACATGCGAGTAATCCCAGGCGAATTTCGCCGGTAATTGAAGGGTATGAACGCGATGCTGGTATGAAAGTCGTATTTGTCCATGAGCGCAAGCAGACCTTCGTAATTCAGAAAGCCGTAGTCTTTCCTAAGCAGCGGGTCGTCGATAATGAGAGTTGCATGATGCAGATTCGGGTGCCAGCACTCTTGGCGAAATGCATATCGAATAAACATGGCGGGAGGAATCAATTGTGAAAAATATTCCGTTAAAGGCTGGCCGACCACATTCGCACTTAGATCTGCCACGTTCGCGCCGGCCAGAAAAAAAACTTGTGCCCGCTCGCGCTGAACACTCGCTNNGAAAGAAAGGCTGGCCGCAGATCGTTATATGTGCTTGGACAGTCCCGGCCGCCGGATCTCCAGCAAAAACCCTGTCATTGGCCTGATTGACGGGACCAAAGGTCAAACCAGAAAAAGGTCCGCAGACTTGCTTGTGCGCTGCGCTAATCCCGTAACTCGGCCCCGAGCCTTCCACAGGTTGCAATGAGCCGAGAGATCCTTTCGAAAATGTGTTGATGATGCCCGCGGCGAAAGGATCGAGCGACAAATTGTGAATGAGCACGAATGAAAACTGAGAAGTCAGATAGACAGGCAAGTCCGGGGGAACAGATCCACTCGGCAAGGACTCTCGAATCGCGGCCGGATTTATCACAAAGCAGGAATTCTTGTCCCCGACGTGCTTCTCTATAAACTCCCGCGAGAGAGTGACGCCTTTCTCCAACCGCAGCAACTCGCACTGGCCGCCCAGGAATTCCGTAAGGCGAACGAGGCAGGCGTGAGCTACATTCAATTCACCTGAATAGGGAACAACTAGTTTCACCTACCCCTCCCTCTACTCCTAACAACGTGAGCATATGTGGTCTAGGTCTTACCGCCAGGCTTCCCGGAAGTTAGCAATGTCAGCCGTCGCGAGAACGCTTTCAGCGATATGTCAGGCGTGAGGGGAACTCCACACTTTGCTATGGCCACCGCAGGATTGCCCTGCACCACGGTCATTGGCGGCACGGACTTCGTGACCACACTCCCAGCCGTGACCACGGCGCCACGGCCGATCACCACGTTCGGCAGAATTATCACTCCGGGTCCCACGAACGCATCTTCTTCGATAGTCACACCCTGAGTTTCCTTGAAATGGGCGATCACCGTCGCACGTATGCCGACCGACGCGCGATCGCCAATCGTAATAAGATGAGGACGGGAAGTGTCGAGTATCACGTCGTAACCGATCCACACGTTTTTTCCAATATGAACTCCGCGAGCTCGGTGCAACTTAACTCTAAGTGTCGTAGCGCCGGGCACAATTCTTGCAAGGTTCTGAAAGAGGCGGTTTATGAGGCCTCGGACTGCGCTCTCTTTCACGTGTTTTCTCATTTGTGTTTCAAGTCGCGGCACTCAATTAGCTAACGGCTTTGTGCTTGCGAACATAATTTTGTACTGCAACAAAAGACACCAACTCCGGCAAGTCTATGAGATCGATCTGCAACCCAAATTCTTCCTGCAGGACAGCTACGAGAGTGACAGCGGCCAAAGAATCCCACGCCGGCACCGAATCCATGCTGGCGCTAGGAATCTGTTCCGCAGTCAGTTCCGGAAATACGGACGAAAAACAGCGGGCCAGACGAGTCTCCATCTCATCCATTCACAGCCTCCTCCACGCGGTGGAATAATGACGGAGACTTCTCCGAAAAGGCGGCCCTTGAAAGCCGTACGTCAGCGGTCAGAGGAGAGCCCAGCAATTCGGTAAAGAACTCCTGCAGCGGTCCATTCCGGGGTGTCGGCTGATAATCGAAACCAATTTCTTCTGCATCAAACTTCTCGAAGAGTTGCTTTAGGGATTGGTGTTCGATGCGCCGCGAAAAGGCTCGGCAACTCATCACCCAGGAATCGATTCGGAGCGACTTTCCCTGAATCCTGCCCAGTAGAACGGCAATCTTTCCCAGTGGCCCAAACTTATCCTCGTAGCTTGCAGCCATCACAAAAGTTGCCGGATCGTTCAGATAAGTCTTCCAGGCTGCGTCGGTCAATCGCTTGCCGTTCAGGTTAAATTGGTTGGTTTTATTAA
>PLZZ01000147.1:0-9680 GCA_003153585.1 Acidobacteriota bacterium
TCTCAGCAACGCTTCGTCGCGACCGTCACCGGCAACTCAAATACGAGTGTGACCTGGACAGTCCAAAGCGCCGTGCCGGGCCAGGGCTGCTCCGGCGCAGGTTGCGGTTCGGTGGACGCAACCGGTCTCTACTCAGCTCCCACAATGGCACCTTCGCCGAACGGTATAGCCGTGATCGCCACGAGCGTTGCCGACGGCACGAAATCAGCCACAGCAACCGTCGCGATCACCTCGGGCCCCGCAATCGAAGTGATCCTTCCATCCAGCGTGATGGCCGGCGCGGTGGAAGGTTTTCCGTTCTCGGTGCAAGGACTGAATTTCGTGGCAGGCTCCGGAAGCGCGGCGTCCACGATCCTAATTAACGGCATAGCGCGCGCGACCGCATGTCCGAACGCGAATACATGCACTACGGCGCTCAATCCAGCAGACGTAGAATCCGCCGCTACGCTGACAATTCAAATCCAGAATCCTGCTCCTCAGGCGCAACTCTCGAATCCCGTCCCATTCGTCATCGTGCCGTTCGACGTCTCTATCGGCGTGATCGCTCTCAGCGCGGGCCAGCCTGCATCTACCGGCACCAACATCATCGTCACCGAGCCGACCACGGCAGCGGCCTCTGCCCCCATCGATGTGGACTCCATCGGATTCCTCACCTCTAATAGTTGCGGGGTGCAAGCTTCGCCGCTCACCGTCACGCGTCCTTCTTCTGGCAGCTCCACCGTCAGCCTCTGCATTCATGGAAATTTGCTCGACCCTACTTTCACCTATGTTTTCACCGGGCCGGCCGGCGGCGACATAAGCGTGACCGCCTCCGCCGTCAATGGCCTGTTTCCCAACACCATCGAGCTCGATCTGCAGATTTCCAGCTCAACACTTCCCGGTGTGCGCACGCTTTTCGTCACCACATTGAACAACGACCGCGCAGCAGCTACAGCAATGTTGGAGGTGCAATAAAATGAAATGCAAAACCGGATTACGGCGTCCCTTGCTTATCGCGCTATGCGCTTCCCTGCTCGCGTGCGCCAGCGTAACGCCCACCACACTCGCCCATATGTCCGTAGCCAAGTTAACGCACGTCTCCCGCCTGATTCTTCGCGCGCGCTGCTTGGAAAATTCCACTGGGTGGCATGCGGGAGAAATCTGGACGTTCACCACGTACGAACCCACGGAAGTTTGGAAGGGCTCCGCCCCACCGCGCGTGAGCGTGCGTCTGCTTGGCGGAAGAATCGGAAACCTCACCTCGAATGTCTCCGGCGTTCCGCGCTTTCACGCCGGAGAAGATGTGGTGCTTTTTCTTACCCCCACAACCCTCGGCGATTTTTCAGTGGTGAGTTGGGTGCAGGGAACCTTCCGGATTCATCATGACCAGCGCACCGGAGAAGACATGGTCGCCCAAGACAGCGCCTCTTTCGAAACGTTTGATCCCTTCACTCGAAAATTCGCGGCTTCCGGCATTCGCGATCTTTCTTTGCAAGAATTGCGCTCGCAAGTGGCCGCCGCGCTGCGCCAGGAACCCGGAGCACAAAAATGAAACGAGCGATCGCATGCCTCACAATAGCGCTGTTTTCTGTGGCAATGATTTTCACGCCTGCGGTGCAAGCTTACAGCTTCGTTTCCACCGTTCCGCAATCCGGCGGATGCCCACAGCCAAACAGCTGGAACCTGTCGGTTAGTTCGCCGCTCGACCGCCAATGGAGCACTTCATTGCCGTCGCTGATCTCGCCCGTAATTCTTACCGTAGCGGCCGCGGGCACGTCGGCACAGCTCGATGAGATCGAACAAGCCATCTCCGATTCGTTTTCCGTCTGGGCGGGCGTCACCGGCACAACCTTCAACGCAATCACATTTCCGGGTCTGGAAGCTCCTTTGGCGCGCGTGACGAACGCAAATTCCTGCACCAATGACGCGGAAAGCAATGTCGATGGCTTGAATACGATTTGCTTCAATCAATCGAGCGACGCGTTCACCCCCGGCGTACTGGCCTTCACCCGCACGTTTACCGCAAACGCTCCGGGCGCCAGCGTGGGCACGAGCGGCCCCGCTGCATTCGCCGGCCAAATCCTCGACGCCGACACGCTCCTCTGCAACACCGGCGAAGTAACCTTCGCCACTCCCGCTGCGTTAGCTACTTCACCTGGCGCATACGATCTGGAATCTCTTCTCACCCACGAGCTCGGCCACTGGATGGGACTGGATCATTCCGCGGTGATTCGAGCGATGATGTTTCCCTTCGCTCCGCCAGCGGGCCAATTTCTCGGCTCTCGCCCCACGGCGCAGACTCCCGACGGCCCGCTAAGCGATGATGACCGCACCGGCATCCGCGTACTTTATCCAGACCCGAACGACACGTTAAATATCGGAGCGATTCGCGGCCAAATCCTTCCGGCCAATCCATTTGCGCTGGCTGCTCTTCCTGCTCCATCGATGGGTTCCTCGGTCACTGGAATGGTTGGCGCGCAGGTGGTGGCTTTGGACGCGGACACAGGTGCGATCATCGCCGGGGTTTTCTCCAGCGGGAGCTGCAATGCATCGAGTCCGCTCACGCAATTCGATGGATCCTACGATCTGGAGCGCCTGCCCGTGGGACATAATTACAATTTGTACGCCGAACCGCTGGTTGGTATTGCGCTTCCGGCTGACTTCGTTGTTCCGGGGGATCTGTGCTCGCAGGACGTGACGCCGTCGTGCACAGCGCCGGCCGCAAACACAAATTTCAACGTGCGCACTCTGCCGGCGGCGCCCTAGCTGTCGGAAAACCTCGGTCTGTGTGTGCACTGCTCGGCTTCCGTCGTACGAAGCCCGCATCCAGGCCCAAAACACAAGCGGCTCCCACANNGAGGTGGGAGCCGCTTGACGTTCCTCTTGCGAGCCGTTTTACTGCGTCGGCAGAAGCTCCTGCGAGAATCCGATCGTGTTGATGGAGCGCAACGACGGAGTTCTCGGAGGCAGATATTGCGGCCCGAGTGTAAAGTTTTGATCGAAGGTGTAGTGCCGGTCCGGCGGACTGTAAACCGCGCCGCCAGTTTTATAGACTCCAGTGCCCTGCCGGTTGTAGTAGAAGCTGACAAGCGAGCCCTGGTAATAGCATGCAGGCCAGACTTCGAGGAATCGTAGGAAGTTGTGAACTCCTCCGTCCGTTCCGAAGTCTTCCGGCTGCCCTGCCGGCTCGGGAAATGCAATTCCCTTTCCGGCGATCAGCGCTACACGATAGGCGGTTTGCACTGCGTTGCGGCTCCCCGCGTTGTAGGGAAAAGCAAAGGAGTTGACGTCATTCCAGTTGTCTGAAAGCAAAGTCACTGCGTCCGCCGCAACCGCGGCAGCCACGCTATTACCACTCCAGGATCCGTCGGCCGGCGCGTTGTAATCTCCCTGGATGTACACCGGGTTCTCAGCGACCACGGTCAATCCGCAGGCTACTGGGCCGCATGAAGTGCCGAGATTCAGGGTCGCTCCGTCTATGATTTTCAACGCGCGACGGAAAAAGACCGGCGGATTTTCTCGCGCCTCCTGAGCATTCGTGTACACAACTCCGGGCCAATTATTGGAGCCGCCTGGAACAGTCGGGGCCGGACACACGGGGTTTGCTTGTAGAACGGTAGTCAAGTAAGTTCCGTTCCACAATGGCGCTACCGTCCAGTTGCTGCCGCCCACGGCTAGCGGATAAAGGGGAACTGTTTCAGCGCCGCCATATGTGCGAAGGACGGGGACGGTATCGCCTTCAAGGTTTTCGCCCTGCTCCACAACGCCATTCGGACATCCGTTGTTGGCATCCGATACGTTGACGAAGTCGTCGAATCCGAAGCTTCCGGTCTTCGTGTTTGCCGCGTTCGGATCGGTCCGCTCACCGCGGCGATCCGAGAAATAAATAGTGAATCCCGTGCTGTTGTTGAGGGCCAAGCCCAATGGGTTGGTGTTAAACCACGCAGCCAGGTTTCCCGCGTCCAACTCTGTGTAATACATCACGCCTTCCGCGGTTATCTGATTCCCTGGGTTTCCGGCGGGACGGTAAATCGATTCGCGAGCATCGAAGAGCGCCATGGGCCAGTAGTCAACTCCCGCGGTGGTTGCGGTCCCGCAACCTCCGCCCGGACTCGAAGTGGACGGATTATCCCGCAGTCGCTCAAGCCGGATGATGGCGTGAGGGCTTGGGTCGAGGCAGCCAATTTGCGATGTAACGTTGGGGTTGGTGGTCGGACCCTGTGCGACGTTACCCCCTAGACCGGGGAGGGTTGTTGACGGAACGTACGCGCCTAGAGGATTAATATTTCTTCCCGTAAATCCCATATTCAAGATCGCCTGCGTGATATCAGCCCAGGCCCCGCCCGGATTCTGATATTCGATTTTAATACAGCCGGCAATCATGGGCTTGGCCGTCTGAATCCAGTAGCCATCGACGTTTGAATAAGCGCCGCCAGCGCCGGACATCGGAAGCGGAATCTGCATTGCAGGAACGTTGTTGGCACCTGAATACCAAATTGGGAACGCACCAGGGGCGACTGCGAGCGTGGCCAGATCCACGGGATCTGTTGCCGTACTGACCGACTGCTCCGACATCATGTCCGCGTTATGACACGCCCCTCCACCGCCTGGGGTGACGCCAGCCGGATAGTCATCCAACAGAATCCGTAGAGTTGCCTCCGAAAAATACTGTTCGTTGAATTCCGCCGCAGTCTCGCCCGGAACCGGGCGGCGAATCAAGGAAATGGGCGTGGTGATTCCGCCTAACGCCGTTGACGTTAACGTCAGAGTTGGAACTCCATTCTGCAACTGGCCGTTATAGTCATTTTGTACGTTGACCCAACTCGAGGCTATCGGGGGGCCGACGTTCACGCTGGGGCTTACACCGTTGATCACGCTGAAGCTACCGAAGGCTGTGCTTCCCTCGTTCAATCCCAAAGCCCGCCATTGGGCATTCGTGTAGCTCGGGCCCGACGGCAGCGTGGCAGGATTGGGGGTAGTCGCGATTGACACTACGCCTGAATAATCGCCACCGCCGTTGATTGTATAACCATTTTCGAGGTTGGTGCGTATGACGGCACCGACGGCGGTTACTTTATCAGCTAAGTAGAGAGGGCCGGAATTAGCAGCTAGCCAAAGATTGCCATTGGTGTGAACGCGGCCTCCGAAATCAAACGGAGGTCCATTGAAATAACTCAAATCTGAGTCCGAGTAAATACCAAACTGGAACACGGGAATTGCCACCACTTGCACTTGCCGCTGCAACTTCACTTCCGCGCCCGAGCTGGTTGACTGGGCGGCCACTTCAAGAGTGAACGGTGTGATCAGCCCTTGCATGCCCGCGTATGGGCTTGGCGGAAGCATTGTGGCATTTTGCGAAACCGGGACGCACGGACTTACGAGCGGAGACCCGCATAGAATTTGATAGGTCGAGACACCCGAAGCATCGAGATATTGAATACCCGAAATTACGGGAGGCAGCGCGGTGATGGCGGCCATGTCCGCGGGAGAGAGCGAGCCGTTTGTGGCAAATTGATTTCCCACGTCGGCGGTCAGCTTCTCCATGCCCGCTTCCGCGCCGTAGAACGCCGTCTCGCGGTACTGATTATTTCCGCCCAGCCGCTGATCGGTCATCACCATCCAGCACATGCCCACCGCTATGGCCGTGACCAGGATCAGAACAAACAAGGCGGTTATTAGTGCAATTCCTTTTTGACGTTGAGTTCTCACTGCAAATCTCCTTTAAAAAAACCGCTCGGAAGCGTGCTTTACGCGTCTTATGGCGTCGTCGCCGACGACGCTGTAGTGAAGGTATCTATGAACGACAGGCTGCGGACGCTGACCTGCGTGCTCAAATTGTTTCGTAAGAATTGCGGAGATGTAGAAGCCTGGTACGGCAATTCCGATCGTCCCGCCAGGAACACATTCACGGCGCGTATCTGTGCGTCAGTATCGGGGAGTTGCGGAGTCGGCACATTGCCGGGGCCCAGGGGATAAACTCCAAGACCGGGATAGCTCGAGCCGGTAATGTCATAGCTGAATGAGAGGTTCTCGATATTGTCCGCGATTGCTGCCGGGGGATTGGCCGCGGCGATCCCCGGTGCAGGATAGTTGGGATAATTCACCTGCCGTATCAATTGCGGGTCCGTAGGATTGGTCGTCGAATCGATGTAGTAGGTAACCATCCAAACCCGCGTGATGACTGTAGGCGGAAAGCCGCCGCCGGCGTTTTGCAGTTGGGCTACGGTGCCATTTGGCTGGCCGGTCGCGTTGAGGCCCGCAGGGTCCCCGCCACCGAACAATATCGTCTGTCCGGCAACCCCGGTTACATACTCGAGGGCGGTACCGTTAGAATTGTGAAACATGATTAGATTGCCGACCGTAATCGGCCGTGTCACGCCTGGCATCACGAAACAGCCCACGTCCAGTATCACTGACCCGCCGACGGGATCGATCGTTCCAGCGCAAGAGGGAGGACCCACGGCTTGCACCACCGGAAAACTGTAAAGATAGTGGCCGACCGTATCCTGAAGACTGTTGTCTGCATACAGTATGTTGATTACGTCGGTCTTTAGATTGCCGTCCAGGACTCCGCCCGTTACTGGGTTGACGGTTGTTGCGTCCTGGCCGATTTGCGAGCCTGGCGCAATTGCGGGCATCAAAGTGAAGCCATTCCCAACGGGGTTTGGGAAGTTCGGCCCGGTGGGCGGAAACACTCCCGGCCGCACGATGGCGGAGTTTCCAACGGCGTCGTAGGGCACGGAGACACCGCCCTGCGGAATTCCCTCGCCTGCTTGCAACAAATCCTGAACCATGAAATGCATTCCGGCGCGGAGATTTTCCTGTGTGTTCGCCTCGTATGCCACGCCTTGGGTGGCATGTTGCGCTTGGAGTAGCGCGCCCACCACGACTCCCACTACGGCGACCAGGATGGCCATCGATACCATCAACTCGATTAATGTAAATCCGTTTTGCCGCTTCATTCCTGTACTCCTCGGAGCGCTAGAATGCCGAAACATATGTTTCGAGCTGGTATTGGCGCTGAAACTTCCCGGTGGTGTAGTTGATGGTTATCAGCACGTCGCGAACATTGCCGCCCGGATCGGCCGCAAGGTTGGAAATAGCGATCGTGCGAGTGAAATTCGAAAGCGGTACGAAGATGTCGTCTCCAGTCCCCAGCTTTCCGTCGGGCCCGGGGTAAACGATGTAGGCGGGAGGAGCTCCCACGTCGTTGACTGAGCCGACAAGTCCGTCGGGCCCGGGCTGCAGCAGCGGGATGGGACCCGACAAGAAGAGGCCATTAGGATTCGTGCCGCTGACATTCGAGATCTGCGCGAAAGTTGCATTGGCGCTGTACTTCGCCGTAAAAATCGCTTCTGCTGCTTCCTCTGCCTTCTGTTGAGCGATGAAATCGTCCTGCGAGCCCTGCATGTAGGACAACGAGTCGTAGAGCATCGCCGCCAGACCCAGAATGCCTACTGCAAGGACGACGAGCGCGATGAGCGTCTCGAGAAGGCTGAAGCCTGCTGCCAACCGTCTTTTCGCTTCCTGCATTTTCCCAGTCTCCTTCATAGTTGAAACCATGCTGTCCCGTTGTACTTCCAACCGCGAATTCTGCCCGTACTACCCAGGACCGTGATTGCCCGGTTCGCCGTTGTCAGGCCGGTAAATCCGAGGGAAACCGTCCCGTTGATAGGTTGAAAGGTCAATCCATCCACCAGTTCACCGTCGCTCTGGAATAACATGCCCCCGATGGGGCCCGGATTTTGTGCTTCGAATTCGATGGCGCTGGTATTTCCGAAAGCGTCCGGGGTATCCGGCAAAGCGGGATCCCTAAAAAACTGAGCGGGAGCTTCAATGGGGATGGTGCTTAATACGACGTCTGCTCCTGCTCCCACTGGGCCGTACGGGGGAGCATTCCTCTCGGTCATCACAATCTGATACTGAGGATTTCCAGCAACCACGACCGTAGGAAAGGTAACCTGGACGTAGCGGCGATTCGCGATGGAGTATTCTCGCGCTTGCCGCAGCTGATCGATAACTTGATGCATGGCCGTGTCGAACCTCGCATCCTGCAGACTGGGCTGCAGAGCCATGATGGCCATCGCCGAAATGATCAGGATCAATGTGATCACTACGCATATCTCGATCATCGAGAAGCCGCGCTGGCCGCTTGCGCAGCGCTCTTTCAATTGGGAATTCAGCTGCGACTGTTTCACGCTTACACCTTTGAGCCGCCCGAAAGTACGCGGGCCGACGTTAGAATCCGGTTGCAGATGTGCACTTGATAGGCCATGCGATGGGCACCATAACTCTATTTATTTCTGTGGTTTGGACGGAGTGACAAGAAGCGTCAAGAGGGACCTCGAGTTTTTTGGGGTGGAAATGTTACCGTTGAGGTGCTGCGCTACCTGGCTATTTGCTCTCGCGATTCTACTCGCGGAAACGGTTGTCAATCCCGGCTCATAATTTTCGTAGCGGGCGGCCTTCCGGTCCGCGCGAGGAAATTTGAATTAACCTATTTCCCGGAGTCCTATCACCTTAATATTGCCGTAAGGTTTAGAAGCAGATCTGCATCGCGCGGGGCGCTCCCGGTGTTTTCCACCTGCGTCTTCGCGATATGCTGCGAGGGAACTCTAGCGTTCACGCAAAGGAGTCGTGCGCATGAAAATCAGCTTGGAAAATCGGATTATTATTTTGGCGAGCGTGATAGTGGCGGGATTGGTGGGCTGGGGAATTTTCCGGCATCCACAATCCACATCCTTATTCGGCATGCTTAATGGGGAGGTGCGCCGGTTTTTGCAATGGCCGCTTTTTAGCATCGGGAAAATACCGGTGACGCCGCTGTTTCTGGTGAAGTGCACGGTGTTCCTGATCGCGCTGTCATTTTTTTCGCGTTTATTTCGGAGCTTCCTGAGCAACAGAGTTCTGAAACACACGTCGATGGACCGCGGACAGCAATACGCGTTCGTGCGCGCGACGGGCTACATCATTTTTGTGCTGGGCTTGGTCATTGGTCTGGACACGACCGGGCTAAACTTGCGCAGCCTTCTGGTGGTGGGCGGCGCGCTGGGTGTTGGCATAGGATTTGGCTTACAGAACATCGTGGCTAATTTCGTGGCGGGCATCGTGATTTTGTGGGAAGGGCCGATCAAGCTGGGCGATTTCATTGACGTCGGCAACACGCACGGAGAAGTAATTCGGATCGGCGCGCGCGGTACCTGGGTGCGAACGTTCGACAACGAAGTAATAATCGTGCCGAACTCCGAATTCATCAACAGCCGGGTTGCCAACTGGACAGCGAACGACCGCACCGTGAGGTTCACGATTCCACTGGGAGTTTCTTACGACAGCGACCTGCATATGGTGCGCGATGTGCTGCTGAATATCGCAAAAGGCAACGAGCATGTTTTGACCGATCCGGCGCCCGCCGTAATGGTTACCNNCGCGTCTTCCGTGAGAAGAAAATCGAGATGCCCTTCCCGCAGCAGGACGTGCACGTGCGTTCAATCGACGCGCCGCTCGTGCTCGCTAACCCTCCGGAAAGAACAACACAAACGGCCGCGGCGGGAGAAAACGCAGCATGAAGCGGCGCGTGGTAGCGAAAAATTTGGGCATCGCGAAGCATTGGTAAAAGCGGGCGAGTACGCTAAACTCTGAAAAGCTAAGTAACCTTCGGCGCTATGGTGCAACGGTTAGCACGCGGCCCTTTCAAGGCTGAA
>PLZZ01000147.1:9714-11492 GCA_003153585.1 Acidobacteriota bacterium
AAAACGCGTGGCCTCGTCGGAGATGTGCCCTCGTCGGAGATGTGCAAGAGCAAGACGCGATTCTGGTCCGACTGGTATGGCGTTGTTTGTTTTGAATAGGTTAGGGCGGCCCCTGGACACTAACTTGGGGCGTCGATCGATCCAATGGTGCTTTGCCGTACCGCGTCCGCCGTCCCACCGGCGCGCGGCAAGCCTCGAAGGAATGAAGATTGTGAGTCCTGCGCTATGAACAGAGTATAATCGAGCATGCTGACTCGCAGGGCAAACGGCAATTAAGGACAAATCGGGACAAATCGGGATATGAGCCCCTCGGACAGCACTCCAGGCCCTAATAGACGCCTCGACACTTGGAAAGAGATTGGCGCATTCTTTGGCCGCGACGAGCGCACGGTAAAGCGCTGGGAGAGTACGCGCGGACTTCCAGTCCGTCGTGTCCCAGGCGCAGGACGCGCGAATGTCTACGCCAACACGGATGAGCTCACCGAATGGCTGAAGGGTAAAAACGATACCGTCGAACTCGAAGGTGAGGGCAACCCTGGCAATGAGGCAGGGGAGACAGATGCCGAGTACTTCACGGAACCCATCTCGCTCGATTCTTCATTAGCCGATCCTGTGGTTAACGATCGGCGCATTGGCGAGCGCCGCAACGCGGGGGGCATCAGTCGCACATCGCCGCTATTCGACCGCCGGCGGCGCGAATTCCGGTATTTCGCAATTGCGCTGGTGATCTTGGCGGCGCTCGTGATCGTTGCAGTTACTCGCCGAAGTTGGTCTGCCCGAGCGGCGCGCAAAGAGGCCGCGGCTTCGCAGCCGCGCGCGATCGACCCGGAAGCCGAACAACTCTATCTGAAGGGAATCTATTACTTTAATAAGAGGACACCGGAGTCTCTGAATCAAGCAGTGGACTATTTCACGCAGGCGGTGGTGCGCGATCCACAGTATGCGGAACCCTACGTGGGAATGGCCGACAGTTATAACCTGCTGCGTGAATATTCCGTGATGCCGCCGAGCGAAGCGTATCCGCGGGCGGCTGCGGCAGCCAAACGCGCGATTGCCCTTAATGATTCGCTCTCAGGAGCGCACAGTTCCCTCGCGTTCGTAGATTTTTATTGGTCCTGGGACGTTCCCAGCGCACAAAGTGAGTTCAAACGCGCGCTCGAACTAGACCCGAATTCCGTGCGCGCGCATCACTGGTACGCCACGTTTTTGCTGCATTTGGGCCGCTTCCCGGAATCGCTGGAGGAAATTGAAAAAGCGCAGAAGCTGGACCCGGAGTCCAAGTCCGTACTCGCGGATAAAGGTTTGATTCTGTTTTATGCCGGCAACACCGATCAGGCCGTCGCGCTGTTGAAGCAACTGGAGGCCAGCGAGCCCGATTTTCTTTCCCCTCATACTTATTTGGCGATCATATACACTTCGCAAGGAAATTGGCCGCAATATCTGGCGGAGTCCAGAAAATCGGCGGTACTGCTGCACGACGACCATCGCCTAGCCATCGTCGCCGCAGGAGAGAAGGGCTTTGCCCGCGGCGGATCTCACGGCATGTTGCTCGCAATCCTGAAAGAGCAGCAAAATCTGTACGCCAAAGGGCAGGAACGAGCGTATAACCTGGCGCAGACATCCGCGCTGCTCGGGGATAAGGAACAAGCGCTGAAAGATTTGCAGGAATCCTACCTGAAGCGCGACACGTATCTTACTCAATTGAGAATCGATCCGACCATGTCCACTCTCCACGATGAACCCCGCTTCCGCGAAATCCTGGCCCAAATCGGCCTGCC
>PLZZ01000144.1 GCA_003153585.1 Acidobacteriota bacterium
ACGGGAGAAGACATCGGCGGTCCGGCTAAAGCAATTTCCAAAATTATCGCCGGCACTCAACTTCCACCGAACGTCCGCATCAATGTGCGCGGGCTGGTGGTCACTATGGAATCCTCGTTCAAGAGCTTCGGCCTGGGACTTTTGCTGGCAGTTTTGCTCGTTTACTTGATTCTGGTCGCGCAGTTCGCTTCGTTCATCGATCCGTTCCTGATTGTGCTCGCTGTTCCGACCGGTCTCGTGGGGGTGATTTTCACTCTCGCATTCACGGGAACAACCCTGAACATTCAATCGCTCATGGGAATCGTAATGCTGCAAGGAATGGTGGTTTCCAACAGCATCTTGATCGTTGATTTTGCGAACGTGCTGCGCAGCCAGGGGCACACTTTGGTCGAAGCGGTAGCGCACGCGTGCCGCATTCGGCTTCGCCCTATTCTGATGACTTCGCTGGCAACCGTCGTCGGCCTTCTTCCCATGGCTTTCAAACTGGAAACCGGCAGCGAAGCTTATGCGCCGCTCGCTCGCGTGATTATTGGCGGATTGGTTTCTTCCATCATTCTCACCATCTTCGTAGTCCCAGCGGCGTACCTTCTTATCTATCAGCATCGCAAAGAACCGACGACGGCGGCTCTTGCAGAGGAGGCGTATTAATGTCCCCGCGTCATTCATTTTTGATTTTAGCAGCGGTCGCGCTGACGGCCATCCCGTGTGCGGCACAAGCTACCCAGAGCCTCTCTCTCGCAGATGCTGAGAAAATCGCTATCCAAAATCATCCGCAAATTCAGGCGGCCGGATACTTGGCAAATGCCGCACAAGCTCAGGTGACGCAAGCGCGCTCGGCTTACTATCCGCAAGCTGTTGGCAGTATTACCGGCGCGGAATCTGAGCACGATAGCCGCATTTCCGCCGGCGCGTTAAACAATCCGATTATCTACGACCGATTCGCAAACGGAATCGCCGTTAACCAGCTCGTCACCGACTTCGGCCGGACCCATGAATTGGTAAAAAGCTCCAGCCTGCACGCGCAAGCAGAGAAAGAAAATGTGACCACCTCGCGCGCGGACGTCCTGATCAACGTTGACCGGGCCTACTACTCCGTGTTGCGGGCGCAGGCTGTTCTGCGCGTTGCCCAAGAAACCGTAAAAAATCGCCAGCTCGTATCCGATCAAATTACAGCCTTGGAGCAGAACAAGCTCAGATCCGGATTGGACGTGAGCTTTGCCAATGTGGACTTGGCTCAGGCACAACTCTTGCTCATTCAAGCCCAAAATGGAGTAGAGGACTCCTACACGGACCTTTCTACTGCTCTCGGCTATCCCGACGAGAAAATATTCACTCTGACGGAAGAGCCAGTGCCGCCGGCTCCGTCTCCAAATGTCTCCGAACTAATTTCGCAAGCATTGCAAAATCGGCCGGAACTGGTCAGCCGACGCCTGGATGTCCGCTCGGCCCAAAGCTATGCGACTGCTGAGCGAGATTTGTGGTTCCCTACGATCTCAGCAGTGGGCGCGGCGGGGCTGGCCCCTTATCATGAAGAGCAACTGGGAAGCCGCTACGCAGCGGCGGGTTTTAACGTAAATATTCCCCTCTTCAACGGGCACGAATTCGGCGCATTGCGCGCCGAAGCCAACGCACGCGCTCAGGCGCAGGAGCAATACCTTCGGGATCTGCAGAACGGCATTGTGCGCGAGGTTCGCAAGGCTTGGCTCGAATCCAACGCAGCGTTCCAGCGTCTTGCCGTGACGCAACAACTCTTGAGCCAGGCAACACAGGCGCTCGATCTCGCTCAGCAGCGCTATAGGCTCGGCTTGAGTTCCATCATCGAGTTGAGCCAAGCGCAGTTAAATATGACCCAGGCCGAAATTACGCAAGCCAGCGCCAAGTACGATTACGAAACCGCCATTTCCGCGCTAAATTACGAAGTGGGCGCCATCCATTAATTCTAGTCCGCTCGGAACTGCTCTCGTAAAATTATCACTGCAGAATTTAAGAAATGAAGCCTAACTCTCTGCGGGGCGTTCCAAAGTGCCCGAGACCATAGAGGGACGGATACGGCGGAATAGGCGTACGCTGAAAAATCTTTCTCGACAAGGATCGCAGCGGTAAGCCGGAAAATGCAGCCAGCGCTTCAAGCGGAGCAACGTTCCTGACTCCACGCGTTCGCGAGAAATGTGTTCCAGATCGAAATTTCCGCATTTGGAGCAATGGGCAAACCGCTCAAAGGTGGCCGCTACGCGCCAGGCATAATACCGGTGATCGCAGGTGTGGCATCGCCAAGGGCGCAGGCCGACTGCCGAGAGGGACCAATCCAACACGCCGTCGCGATGCGATTGAAAACAATTGGCGCTGCGGCATCGCGGACAAATCATCGTGTAAAATTGCTCCTCTTTTCGCCCGCAGCATACCTAAAACTTTCGCGTCGAGCAAGTTTAAGCGATTCCGTTCCGCGGCGTTGGGCGTGTAGAATAGCGTCGGAAAGGAATCCGTATGCCCGACTATACCGCCGCGCACGCGCGCGCGGGAATTGACGCAAAGCTTCCCGCTCTGGAAACCTGGCCGAATCATTTCCCCGGCTACGAAATTACCATTCGATTTCCGGAGTACACCTCCGTCTGCCCCAAGACAGGCCTTCCGGACTACGGCATCATTACGATCCAGTACCAGCCGAAAAAACTCTGCCTCGAATTGAAGTCCATCAAAATGTATCTGCTGGCTTACCGTGATCTCGGGATCTTTTACGAAAACGCGGTGAACCGAATGCTGCGCGATTTTGTAGCGGCAGTTCATCCCGCTTGGTTTCGCGTGACCGGCGAATTCACGCCGCGAGGTGGGCTGACCACCACGGTGGAAGCGCGATGGCCGTCCCGGGGAAGTAACAAAGGTCCGCGCCGGGCATAGACTTCCTGCCAAGCGTCAGCCATAATTCCGTCCCATATGGGCGGCTGCGGCCGCTCTGCCCAAGGAGGCTCGATGAGTTCTAACCCGAACACCCCCGTGGAAGTGACGCATGTGACCGAAGCAGGACTGCCGCGTTGGGTGACGCTGCTTTTCGTCGTAGCTTTTGCGTTGGTGGGCTATTTGTTGTACGCAGGTTACGCAGCACGTCAGAATTTCCACAAAGGCTTGGATGATGCCGATAGGAAGTTTCAAGCGCTCGCTGCCGAGGTCGACAAGACGAATTCACGCCTAGCGGACCTGAAAGGGCAGCTCGAAGTAACGTCGCAGAAGCTCGGATTAACTCAAGATGAGCTCGCGCGCGCGCGCAGCTTGGCGCAATCCATCAAGAAGGATCAGCTAAAGAGCGACGCGCAGCTGAAAGAACAAATCGGCGAGGTCCAGGCCGACACTACGACGAAGTTCGGCCAGGTGGCCACCGAACTCAACGGGACCAAGAGCGATGTGGCTGCAACCAAGGCCGACCTCGAAACCACGAAGACCAAGCTGCAGAGCACCATCGGCGACTTGGGTGTGCAGAGCGGCCTGATCGCTAGAAATCATGACGAAGTAGAAGAGCTCAAGCGCATGGGCGAGCGCGACATTTTTGAATTCACGCTTGCCAAATCTTCCCAGGGCCCCGATCGCGTCGGCCCCATTCAGGTGCAGCTACGCAAAACCGATACCAAGCATTTTAAATACACCTTGAATGTTGTGGCGGACGACAAAACCATCGAGAAAAAAGACAAAACCGTTGGCGAACCAATACAGTTTTACGTCCGCGGAGCTCGCGCGCCCTACGAAATCGTCGTGTTCGATCTCACCAAGGATACAGCGAAGGGATATTTGAGCACGCCCAAGTCGGCGCGTGCGGCACCTCCCAGCGCACCGGCCGGGGCGCCGTCCAGCGCGCCTTCGAGTACCCCGCCCGGGAATTAGAACCAGGGACGAATGAGATTGAATCGCAAGAGGTCGTTTCGGAAAATCACAAACTTACGGGGGTGAGCGTGTGAACGCGGAACGATCGGGCGTTACAGGAGAGCTGCGCATGCGTTTCCGACGGCTTGGCGGTCATTCGCGTTGTCGCGCACTCGTCGCCATAGTTTTCGTTTGTATCTTTGCCGGCAGTTCGCTGTTCGCTCAAACTCCGCCTATTTCCGAGCGCCTGCCGCAGAACACTCTTTTTTACGTGCAATGGCGCGGCAAGTCCTTTTTGGGTGGCGCAGATAAAAAAAACCACGTATTGCAGCTTTTGGAAGATCCGGATTTCGACGTTATCCGTCAAGCGCTCGCGAAGAATCTTCTGCAACACCAGCAGAAGGATGCGTCTGCGGCTCCGGTGGTACAACTTTCCGACCTGATATCATTACTCGATAATCCCGCAGCGGCCGGGCTAATTGCGGGCTCGGCACCTTCCAAAGCCGCTTCCCCGGGCGATCCTTCGCATCTCGGAAGTTTGTTCCTTGTATATGATATGACCGGCAAGACCGATTTAGTTCAGAAGTTGAAATTGGCCGCTCGGGCCGCCAGCAAAGAGAAGCCGCAAATCACAACCTATAGCTTCGGCGGAACTTCCATCGAGGTCAGAGTCGAAGGGCCGAACGCAAACACCGAGTACAGCGCCCAAACGGCAAATTATCTTGTATTTGCCAGTCAGAAAGAAGTGATTGAGGATCTCGTGACGCGCTTCGGCGGTGCAAGTAAGCCGGCACCTTCGGTGACGCAACTGCCCGAATACCAGGCCATTCGCCCCTATATTGGATCCGACGCGGCCGTGGAGTTTTTCGCGCGCACCCTCGATCCGGATCAATGGATTCCCTCCGAGCAAAAGGATCAGCCGTTAGCGAAATTTATTCGCAATCTCCATCTAGATAGAATTCACGTGACGGGCGGAGGCATAAGTTTTTCCGGTGAAGCGGTGCACCTACGCGGCGGGATTCTTGGAGACACTTCCGCGGGAAGCCCTCTCGAATTTGCAGGCGCGAGCTCAGCAACCTTCCAGACGCAGTCGATCGTCGGCACGGCCTCGTATTTCAGTATTTCCCGATTCAACTTTGCGCCGTTGTATCAAATGATTCGAGAAGCTGTTCTGGCAGCCGTCACGCCTCAGCAGGCGATGGGCTTCGCGAGCGTCGAAGCCATGGCGCAGGGCTTTCTGGGGATGTCAGTCACGGACGCGCTGCAGCTCTTTACCGGCGAGGTCGCCTCCCAGCTTTCGTTCACCGAGGACGGAGACTCCCAGCAGATGTTTGCGCTCACAATTCAGAAGCCTCAGGATGTGCTCAGGCTCTTGCGCGCCGGTCTCGCCAAAATGATTGCCGCGGAGGATACCTCAGGCGATACAGCCTACCTGGATTTGTCATATCCCACGCATGATCCAACCAGCGGGCAGGAACGCCGCAGCTTTTATTATCTCGCCGTAACGCCGCAATTTTTAATCGTGGCTCCCCGCAAGGCGATGGTGCGTGAAGCGGTAGCACGGATCAATGGAAAACCCGCCGCAGATTCGGCAGGCTCGATTTTCTCAAACACCGATTTCATTCATTTGCGGTCGCTTATGCCGGAGAAACTTTCCGGGATCGGCGGCGCAGACCTTACTCGGATACCGTGGGATAAAGTAATAATTCGCTACGTTCAGCAAATGGAGCAAACGGAAAAGCAGAAAAGCCCTCCCTCCTCCGGGTGGCTGCAAGCGATCAAGCCCGGCCTGTTCAGCCGCCATTTGCACGTTAGTGCGAACGGCTGGTGGAAAGATTCCAACGGCATTTACTTTGATTATTACATCCAGTAAACGCTGTTTGGAGTCCGTTAGATTTTTATCCGATCACAACGGTTTCCACCCTTTGCTTTTTGCGTGCGCTCACACCATGGGAGATTGAATGAGCCGGCGATGCACAATCTTTCTGATCTTTATTTGCACCTTGCCCCTCAGCTTCAGCCTTGAGCCTGCGTTGCGCGGGCAATCGCCTGCGCCGGCACAGCAAGAAAATACCGAGCCCGCTCGATTTTCCTACAGCGGCAACGCCGCTCAAGTCCCGGCAACCTTTATCTCCAATCTCATATTTCTTCCCGTAAGCATTAATCAGGGCAAACCTTCGCTTTTCGAACTGGATTCCGCTGCAAGCGCAACGTCGGTGGATCCAAGCCGCGTTCTTGACGCCGCGGTCCCCGCCGACAAGTCGAGTTCGACTGTCCAAAATTGCATCCTTAATCTCCCAGGTCTCGCGCTGCCCATGAGTAGCCTCGCGGTCGCGGCCAAAAACGATTTCAGCACACAGACAGGCGTGCCCTATCAGGGAACTTTGGGAGCGGACTTTTTCTCCCGTTTGGTGGTTGTGATCGATTATTCGAGACAAACAATCCAGCTCTACGATCCCGCAACTTATACTTATTCCGGAGCAGCCAAGGGTGTTCAGGGAACCTTCGCCGGTGCCACTCCGCTGGTTCGAGCAAAAGTATCCATCCCGGGGCATAAGACGCTTGAAGCCGATTTCATTGTGAACACAGCACTCGACTTCTCGATCGTTTTCTCAAGGACCTTTACCGATTCCCACGGCATTTCTCCCAATCGTTTCAAAACGATTCCCGCGTCCTACCCGTCGGTAGACGCCGGCGCGAAGATTCTCCTGGGCCGTTTAAAGGACTTTCAACTTGGCGGTTACACGATCGAAGAGCCCGTTGCCGCGTTTTCTCAGTCCAATCCATCTTCCGCGCAAAGTAAAAATATCGCCGGCACAATCGGCGCGGGCTTTCTGCGGCGCTTTACGGTGATTTTTGACCTTCCGCATCAGCGAATAATTCTGGAACCAAACCTGCAGTTCAATAAGTTCGCCGAGGAAGATATGAGCGGCCTTTCGATTGTCGCAAAAGGGACCGGACTCAGGACTTTCGAAATCGTTCGAGTTCAGCCGGGAACGCCTGGCGCTGCGGCCGGTATTCGCGAAGGAGACGTCATTGCTGGAATCGACGACGAACCCGCCGCGGATATGACGCTCACCGCTATCCGGGATCTCTTCCGCCAAGTCGGGCACAGGTACAAGCTGTTGATCGAACGAAACGGGAAAACTCAGGAAATTGTGGTTCAGATGAAACGTCTGATTTGACCCCCTTTGGGGGGACACTACACCCGCGCAATAGTCCTAGTGAAATTTCCTCATAGTTTGAGCCATGTCGTGCAGGCGGGCATCTACTCTGGCGAAAACCCCGCCTGGCGTGAATTTTCCATTGGAAGTGTGCTTGCCGGCGCTAACGCCGGTAAGGATTTCAATCCCCTGCTCTACGGTGCCAACCGGATAGATATGAAACTGTCCCTTGGCCACCGCCTCGATCACCTCGTCGCGCAGCATCAGGTCGTCCACATTTTCCGCCGGAATCAGCACACCCTGCTTTCCGGTTAGGCCTTTTAATTTGCATACGTCGTAGAACCCTTCGATTTTTTGGTTCACGCCGCCGATGGGCTGAATGTCACCGTGCTGATTCACGGAACCCGTCACGGCAAGCTCTTGCCTTATGGGAAGCCCGGAAAGCGCGGACAATAATGCGTACACTTCCGCCGAGCTCGCGCTATCGCCGTCCACTCCGGAATAAGACTGTTCGAAACATAGGCTCGCGGAAAGCGAAAGAGGTTTGTCCTGCGCGAAGGTACGGCGCAGATAACCGGAAATAATCTGCACGCCTTTATCGTGAAAACGCCCGCTCAGGTTCGATTCGCGCTCGATATTGATGATCCCGGTTTTGCCCAGTGACGCCGAAGCCGTGATGCGCACTGGTTTGCCAAACGGATATCCGCCGATTTCGAGCACGCTTAGTCCGTTCACCTGGCCCACGCGGGTGCCGGTGGTATCGATGAACAGCAGATTCTGGTCGATCATCTCGCGAATCTTCGTTTCGGTAAGGTTGTGGCGCTCCACTTTCGCGTCCAGCGCCTTGCGAACATGCTCTGCGGTCACCACTTCCTGCTTTTCGTTTCGCGCGACATAGCAGGCCTCGCGCGCAAGATCGGCAAGATCAAAAAAGCGGGCGGTGATTTTCCCGCGCCGCCCCGCCAGCCGCACTCCATGTTCGAGGATCGCCGCGAATGCGGTGCGATCGAATGGAGAAAGGTTCTCGTCGTTTGAAATCTTGCGCAGACGCCCGGCATACTCGCGGATGATCTCGTCGCTCCAATTCATTTCCTCGTCAAATTCCACGCGGACTTTAAAAATCTTGCGGAAGTCTTCTTCAAAATCGTAAAGCATCTCGTACATATCGCGGTCGCCGATCAGAATAATCTTCACGTGCGTATCAATCGGTTCCGGCTTCAAGGCCGCCGTGCTGAACGGGAAAAACACATCCACAGGCTGAATTTCGAGCTTGCCATGATTCAGCGTGCGTTTCAGCGTGCGCCACACGCCCGTCTCGGTCAACGCATCGAGCGCGTACATCACCAGATAGCCGCCGTCGGCACGCAGCAGCGAACCACCGCGCAAGTCCATAAAATCGGAACTCCATCCGCCACGTGCATCATAGCTGCGATGAATGGTGCCAAATAAATTTGCGTATGTCGGGATAGTCTCGAAGATCACGGGACATTTCTCGCGCTCGCCGTGCGCGAGAATCACGTTTACACCGTACACGCGAAATGGATCCCGGTCCGTGCGCTCGGCGCGCGGTCCACCCGCTCCGCCCTCCGATGGTGGCTGATCTTCTTCCCCTTCGCGTTCTTTGAAGGGCTCCAGATTATCGAGAATGTGATGCCGTACCTCCTCCAGATATTCGGAGATTTGCGTGGTTGGGTATTTTTCCTTGAGTTCCTCAATCACGCCGTCCACCAGCACCGAAGCGGCTTCCTGCTCCAGGTAACTCATTTCACTGGCTAGCTCGCGTGAAAGAGAAAGAGTCTTGCGATAAACGACGGTAAATTCCTGCCGGAACTGGTCGTACTTGCGCTCCAGCTCTTCCGCAGCGGTACTTTCCAGTTTGCCATCTTGCACCAGCTTGGGAATTTCTTCGATCGGAACCATCGCGCCTTCCAGAACCGGGAAAATTTCCGGCAGGGCTACGGCGCCCACTTGCATCCGTCCCAGGGCGAATTGTTCGCGCGCGATGCGCCGCGTGAAATCGTCCATCAATTCCTTCTCACGCAGCGTGAAGCGCTCGACGATGCGGGTCTTCTGGCGCTGGAAAGGCTCGCCTTCAAACACCTGCGGAATGCGGCGCCGCAGAAAATCGATTCCGGTTTCCACTTCCTTCTTGAATGCATTCGCTTGCCCGCGCGTCAGGGTCAGCAGGCGCGGCCGGTCACTGTTCTTGAAATTGTTGACGTAGCAGCGGTCCGGAGCAATCTCGCTCTGCGGATGCATATCTTCGATCATCCGCACGATCATTCCGCCGCGGCTCGTCCCGGAGAGTCCGCAGACAAACAGATTGTAGCCGGGCGCCGTCAGTTCCACGCCCATGCGCAGCGCACGCAGCGCGCGATCCTGCCCCGAATCGCCAGTGGACGGCTCCACTTCAGCCGTCGTTTCAAACGGGATTCGCGCCGGATCGCAGTGCCACCGCAGTTTTTCCGGCGGCAAGCTCGGATGTTTCGAATTGGAATTTTTCTTCATCCCGCTTCCAAAGGCCGCTACTCTAGCACGCCACCCAATTTGTTCCCACCCGCTTTGCCTTTCGTGTTTCTAGCGGATGCGCCCGGCGCGTAGAGATCCAGCATGCTGGCCCCAGCCGCCACCACGATTGGCCCCAGCACAACTCCGAGCATACCGAAAACGCTGATTCCGCCCAGCACGCTGATAAAGACGACTAAACCACCCATCTCCGCGCGGCCGCTGATCATCCACGGGCGAATAATGTTGTCCACCAGCCCCACAATCACGCTGCAAAAGATCATTAGAGCGATTCCCATTCCGATGTGACCATCCACCATGAGGCTGATTGCTGCAGGTACCCAAATCAGCGCCGAACCGACCAGTGGAATCAGCGAGAAGAACCCCATCATCACGCCCCAGAAAATCGGCGCCCGTATCCCAGTCAATCCAAACGCCAACCCGCCCAAAACGCCATGAGCTACTGCAGCCACCAGACTGGAAGTTACGCTCGCAAAAATCAATTCGCGCGTTTCGTCAATCATTTTGTCACGATGCGATTTCTCGAACGGCAGCACTTCACGCAACCGAGCTACGATCGAATCACCGTCGCGAAAAAGGTAAAACATCGCAAGAATCATCACGGCGAGGTGAAACAAAAACACCGCGGTGTTGCGCAAGACGGCGCCGAGCCGCGAACCCAGATAACCGGCGCCCGCATCGGCGTACCGATGTATCACCGTGGTCAGATTGCCGGGGTTCGCATCGGGAAAGCGGGCTTGAACGCGAAGCCACAGATCATTCACCCAGGAAAAATGTCCGCTCTGAATTTGCTGTTGAACTTCCTGAACCGCTTCCACACCTTGATGAACAAAGGCGCCGGTCACCAGCAGCGCCGGCACAATCAATATCAACACCACGCCCACCGTGCTCGCGGTGGCAGCAAGCGTTGGACCCCATTTCCGGGCCAGCCGCGCGTAAACAGGATACGAGACCACCACGAGAACAACCGCCCAGGCAAGCGGAGCAAGAAACGGCTCGAAGACAAGAAAAACCAGATACGCCAACACTACCAGGATGCCGTAGAACAACGCGCTGCCCAGACGCTTCTGCGTAGTCAATTCGACTGTCAATTAGACTCTCTTTCGATAGCCGTCAAAGAGACTGATAGTGTCATTCTGCCGGTTTGTCAACTCCGAGATGATACAATTCATACAGTATTTGGTGGTTCGCGATGGCCGATCCTGTTTGTAAACACCAACGCACGCAGCTCATCGCCAAAGATGACGACGCGCAGTATGTCGAATGCCTCGACTGCGGCGAAATCTTTGAAGTCGGTGAATTAAATGACGGCTCCGGCTCCAGCGAATCTCTCTCCGACGCCTGAACTGCATCTTCTTTTTCGCAACGAAACTTAAAACACGGCTTTCTGGGCGCGTCCGCGGAGAGTAGAATGCCCGCAACGTGCCCATTATTTCTGGCGCCGGAGGCTCCATGGGAAAATTCCTTTGTGTTTTATCGATCCTGCTGCTGGCAGCCTGCTCGGTGTCGGCGCAGGAGGCAGCAAAGCCCGGTGCAAATACTCCGGCGGCCGAATTCAAAATCCCACCGGAAGCTTCAAAACTGGCAAATCCCGTTAAGCCAACGCCCGCATCGCTCTCCCAGGGAAAGAAGGTTTACGACGTTGACTGCGCCGTGTGCCACGGGGAGGACGGCGACGGCAAAGGCGACCTGGCGGCCGATATGAAGTCAAAATTGGCAGATTACCGCGATCCTTCCGCACTGAAAGAATTCACCGATGGCGATCTCTTTTACATCATCAAGAATGGAAAAGGCGAAATGCCGTCGGAAGGCGATCGCGCCAAGCCGGATTCAATCTGGAACCTGGTGAACTATATTCGCTCGTTTGCCAAGAAAGACTCTTCGCCCAAACCGAAAACTTAGCCCCGTTGAAGCTGGCATAACCCCCGAAATTTTCGACTGATAAAAAGGCGATTTTGTTTGCTGGAATCTTGCGACAGGCAACGAGGCCGAGTTAACGAATACCCAGCTTCTCGATGATGCGATTCACGTCCGCAGCGGAGACATCATAAAGCGCGTGCTCATCTTCCTGCTCTAGGCGTCCGCGAAGATATTCAGCGGCAATATAGCTTGCTTCGCGGTCGGAAAGGTTTCGTCCGGCGCGAGCGCGAAACTCTACGAAGCCGGGGTGCGCCAATCCCAGGACAACTCCTTTACCGTCCACAAAAAATTTGCAATCCATCGTGTCGGCATGACGCGTCGCGATTCCGTTCCAGCAATGCGAGAACCGGCAGCGATAGACGTAATCGGTGACTTTCGAGGGAATATCGAAGGCACCGATGAAATCACTCATCGCGCCGGCATTTGGAATAGTGGGATAAGAAGTTTTACCCATGTCAGCTTGCACGTCCGTACCAGGAGATAGGTTTCCGGATCAAAAAAACCAGGCGTTACTTTCGCGCGCCTACGGCAACCGGCTGCGCTGTACCCTGATAGCTGCGAATTGCGGCCGCCACACCCGCACCCGCCGGCACGTGGCGTCCCTGATCGAGCATAACTTTCTCGAGAGCCGCCAGGAACAGCAGAACATTCGTATTCTGGGACGAATAGCCCATCAAGCCAACCCGCCAGATTTTGCCCTTGGTCTTGCCGATGCCACCGGCGATCTCGAGGTTGAATTCGTTCAAAAGTTGCTGTCGGACTTTCCCGTCTTCAAGCCCGCTGGGAATCTTTACGGCAGTCACGGTTACCAACCGGTCGGCGGGATTCGAAACAAATAGCTCAAGTCCCATAGCTTCGATCCCCGCAATCAGGGCCTGCTGATTGCGCAGATGGCGCTCCCAGCGCGTTTCGAGCCCCTCTTCCAACACGATACGCAGCGCCTCGCGCAGGCCGTAAATCAGGGACACCGGCGGCGTGTGATGGTACGTCCGCTCCGAGCCCCACATCGTCATAATCGGCGTGAAATCGAAATACCAGCTTTCGACCGGTGTCTTGCGCGCGCGTATTAGATCCTCAACTCGACTGTTAATGGTGATGGGCGCCATGCCCGGCGGCGCGCTGATAGCTTTTTGCGTGCCGCTGAAGCAAATATCAATGCCTTCGCGATCGACGTTTAACGGTATGCCGGCGAGCGAGGCGACCGTATCTACGATAAGCAGCGCCCCGAGCTCGTCCGCAACCTTGCGATAATTCTCCAGCCGCTGCACCACTCCCGTGGAAGTTTCGCCTTGCGCAAGCCCGACAAACTTGATTTTCTTTCCTTTGCCCGCGCGGCGAACGTCTTCCGGATCAACCGTGCGTCCGAGTTCGCCCTCCACTCGAATCACTTTTGCCGGACTGCGTTCGGCGATCACGGCCATGCGCTCGGAAAACATTCCATTCACGCACACAATGCACTCATCGCCTTCTTCCAGAGGATTCAGCACCGCGGCTTCGATCCCGCCGGAACCCGAAGCGGAGACCGGATAGGTCACGCGATTCTTGGTCTGAAATACGCGCCGCAGCAGCACTTGTACATCATTCATCATTTCGATGAACCAGGGGTCCATATGCCCGACCAGCGGCGCCGACATGGCGCGGTACACGCGTGGGTCCATGCAAGAAGGGCCCGGAGTCATCATCAAACGTGCCGGCGGAAGCAGTTCGCCAATAATTTCATTCATGATCTTGTTCCTCGCAGCATTTAGGTCAGTTCAACTTCGGGAGCCAGCCTCACCCAGATTTGAAGCAAATAATAGGAGGTTAGGACGCCCATCCGGAACAGATAGTCTCCCTAAAATGGCTCCCAGTGGTCAACCTCCATTATGGCCCCATTCTGGCACAACTGCCTCTGCTGGCAGACGGCAGCCCATCCGCATCCGCGGCGAATCGGCCTCGTCGCTCTACCTGCCGTTAACCGATTGGAACAAGTAGGGGTTAGCAGTTTCCGCAACTCCACGCGCGCCGAGTTGAATGGCCTATACCCGTATGCTAGATTTCCAAATTAGCCCTAATAAATCATGATAGACCAAAAATCCACCGAACCGGCGAAGGCTAAAATCTCGCGGGTCGAAGTCTATTGGCACACGGTCACATACAAGACCGTGGCCCTGTACGTCATCTTGATCATCGGCGGAATCGGTGTCGCGACGTACTTTACCTTCCCTGATCTTTCCACCAAGCTTGTGAAACGTCTTAATGAAGCTGTGTCGGCACACGATGCGGGTGTCGCCACCATCACCGCGCGGCAGGCACGCTTCGTGAACCTCGACGGAAAAGTACAGGTAAAGAAAGTGAATTCCGTTGAATGGCAGAGCGCCGATTATCAGCTCACGCTCGATAAGGGCGATCTGATCCAGACCGGTCCAGAAGGCGTGGCCCGCATGGCCTTTGCTGACGGCACTACCTACACGGTGAAAGGCGACACGCTTGTGACCGTGGAGGAAAACATCGTCGAGCAGGATCACGCTTCGCAAGTCGGTGTACACATTAGCTCGGGCCAGGTGGATCTCGCTACCGGCGCATGGGAAGTCCCAGGCTCCAAGGCGGAAGTTTCCTTTGAAAACGCTGTCGCTTCTCTGCGCGCGAACAGCCGCGCTGCTGTGAGCAGCGATCCGACAACCAAACAGCAACAAATCACCATCGCTTCCGGAAGCGCGGAACTGAATCGCGGTGGCGAGCATCTGGATATCGGTCAGTGGCAACGCGTCACGTTTCCGACGGGCGGAGCTATTACCAGGACGGATGTGCTCGCGCCTCCGCAATTGGACACCCCGCTGAATCTGCAGGCTATCACCGTCGTAGATCCAAAACGTGATCCGGTTCATTTCTCCTGGAAGCCCGTGGCTACAGCCAAGTCCTACGAGTTTCAGGTCAGCACGACTGCTATGTTCAGTAAGGTTGTGGCGGATAAGAAAACAACTTCCGAGGGCGTGGACATTGTGGGACTTGATCCCGGCGATTATTATTGGAGGGTTCGCGCCGTCGATGAGAAAAATGCCGTCAGCGATCAGAGCGATCCCTATAAATTCGCGCTGGTGATTCAGGGTAAAGAGCAGGATATGCTGCTCGAAGTGGACAACACCGTGTTGCAAGGAAATGTGGTCGAGATCATCGGGCGCACGGAGCCTGGAGCGGCGCTAATTATTAACGGTGAACCGGTCGCCAGCATTCAATCGGACGGACAGTTTCGCCATTTTCTGCCACCGATGCCGAAGGGCAGCCATGAGGTGATTATCACGGGCCAAAATCGCCGAGGCGGAACGGCAACCAAGCGCGTACAAGTGGTAATCCCGTAATATAGCTCGTGTACCGGCAGTTTCGAAGGCCGCCAAACAAACCGCCGCCGCAACGGCGCATAAGTAGCAGCCGAGGGGGAAGCAAGACGTGACGAAAAACGGCTATAACATGAGGTCGGTTTTCAGCCTCTTTTCATCCGACCTGGCCATCGATCTCGGTACCGCCAACACGCTGGTGTATGCGCGGGGAAAAGGGATCGTCGTCAACGAACCTTCCATCGTGGCCATCAACAAAAATACCGGCGAGGTGGTTGCGGTCGGTCGCGAGGCTAAAGAAATGCTCGGGCGCACTCCCGGAAATGTGGTGGCTATCAAACCGATGAAAGACGGCGTGATCGCCGACTTCAAGGTCACTGAAAAGATGCTCACCTATTTCATTCAGAAAGCGCACAACCGCCGTGTGCTGGTGCATCCCAGAATCGTGATCGGCGTTCCCAGCGAGATTACTCCTGTGGAAAAACGCGCGGTGCAGGATTCCGCATATCGCGCGCGCGCCAGCGAAGTCTACCTCGTCGAGCAGGCAATGGCGGCCGCGATCGGCGCGGGCCTGCCAATTGAAGAACCTTCCGGAAACATGGTGGTGGACATCGGCGGCGGCACCACGGATATCGCCGTAATTTCCATGAGCGGAATCGTCTATTCGCGCTCGGTTCGCGTAGCCGGAAATGAAATGGACGAAGCGGTGATGCATTACTTGAAGCGAAAATATAACCTGTTGGTCGGCGAGCGCACCGCGGAGCAGATCAAGATCGAAATCGGTTCGGCCTACCCTCTGGAGAAGCCTCTTACGCTGGAAGTGAAGGGGCGCAACTTGATCGAAGGCGTGCCTCGCACCGTCACGATTGACGACAGCGAAATTCGCGAGGCGCTCTCCGAGTGCATCTCGACCATTTTGAATGCGATTCGTGTGGCGCTCGAACGCACGCCGCCGGAGCTTTCGGCTGACATCAGCGACCGCGGCATCGTTCTTACCGGAGGCGGCGCGCTAATCAAGAATCTTGATAAGCGCATCCGCGAAGAAACCGGGCTCCCAGTTTCCATCGCCGACGATCCACTCGCTTCCGTCGTGTTGGGAACCGGGAAGATGCTCAGCGACTTCCGGCTGTTGCGGCTCGTCTCCATCGATTGAGCCAATAGACTGTTGAAACCATGATCGATACTTTTTCACGCCATCGCCCGTTGACTCTGCTCGCAACTGTCGTTCTTGCGCAGGTGCTTCTGCTCGCGTTTCAGATCAAACGGGAAAACAATGTGCGGCTGATCCGCTATTGGGCCGTGCAATTGATGACTCCTCTTGAGCGCGCCGGAACCTGGACCTTTTCCCACGTCGGCGGTCTTTGGAGCGGCTACGTTGGCTTGCGCAATAGCCGCGCGGAGAATGAGCATTTGCGCAGCGAAGTGGACAAACTCCGCCTCCGGAACTCCGAGCTGGAAAGTCGCTCCGCCGAAGCTCAGCGCCTGGAAACGCTGCTGAATTTTCACGAATCGCATCCCGAAGCACCTATGCTCGCCGCGCAAGTAATTGGCGCCAGCGCCGATCCTACGTCTCACACACTCTTCATCAATCGCGGCGAACGCGATCACCTGCGGCGCAACATGGGTGTGATTACGCCCGATGGTGTAGTGGGGAAAATCGTCGAGGTCTTTCCTTCTACCGCGCAAGTTCTACTCATCAATGACAAAGACAGCGGCGTGGGCGCTCTTTTTGCCGTTTCGCGCACGCATGGGGTCGTTCGAGGCAGTGGCGATCCCGAGCCGCACATGGAATACGTCATCAACGAAGAAAAGCTTCAGGCCGGAGATGTGATCGTCACCTCCGGTGAGGATCGCATTTTCCCCAAGGACTTGGTGATCGGCACCGTCGGTTCCGTGAGACCGGGCAATCCATTTCAAACCATCTCCGTGCAGCCTGCCGCGCGGCTCGACCGCCTGGAAGATGTAATCGTGCTGCTCTCGCTTCAAGAACTCGCGCCGAAAAAGACGGAAGAGAGTCCGGCAGGGACCGGCGTAGCGGCGGCCGCACCCTCAGCGCCAAGATCTGGTGGGATTGTCTCCGACCCGAATAAATTTAAACCGGCTCCGGCTGTAAATAAGAGTCCGGCGCCCGCGCCGCCCGCCCCTCAACAATAAAATGGCATACATGATGAATCTCGGAGCGCACTCGGAGCCAAATGTCGAGGTGCACAAGTTTTACGGCGGCACCGTCCTGGGGACCTGCCTGCTCGCGCTCGTTTTTCAGGCCTTTCTGCATAAATACGGACGCTGGTCCGAGCTGATCGATCTTCCGCTGCTCGTCACGATCTATTTCGGAGTCAGCAGGCGCAATCCTGTGTCGGGATTGTTCCTAGGAGGAGCCATCGGCATTCTGCAAGACGCTCTCAGCCACGACAATCCGATCGGCATGTACGGCATTGCAAAAACGATCGTCGGCTATTCCGCATCTTCGGTCGGCGCCAGGATTGATACCGAGCATCCGCTTAGCCGTTTCGGTCTCATCTTTCTGTTCTTCCACTTTCACCAGGCGATCCTGGCGCTCACTCAGCGCGTTCTGCTGAACCATTCCGCGCCCTTGTTCACCATACATCTGTTTGTAGACTCCCTGGTGACCGCTGCGTTCGGTGTGATTCTTTTCGCGCTTCTCGATCGCCTCCGCAAATCGTCCTAACTTAAGGACGCACCTCAAGGATGTCGTGCTTCCAACGGGTTGTAATGGGAGGGTTCTTGCCGCACTCTAATTAAAGAGAAGATGCGGTGCCGTAGCGGTATTCGCGGATTACGGCGTTACGGTCAGCTTCTGCGACTCTTGGGAACGTCCCACCGTGGACGCCGTCACCACAATTCCAAAGTCGGCATCTGGCTTTTTCAACTCCAGGTTGCGTATTGTCTCTTGAGTTTCGCGCCCGGAGACTTGTACGTACGGTGGCAGAGTGTTCAAATTTCCGGCGGGCATCACTTCAAGCTTCACCCACGTGCCCGACGGCGGCGCCGGAGCATCGAGTGTAATGGTCAAATCGACGTTATCGTGTCCCTTCACGGTGCTGATGCTCTTCCCGTTCTTCGTAAACTCAACCTGATTCACCGGAATCCGCGCGTACACGTTCACCGCATTTCGCTCTGTGTATTCCCGGTCCCCCGCAGGCTCACCCGAACAGTGGAACGAAATCTTGGTCGTGACAATTTGAGTTCCAGTCTGCTTCGCCACGTGCTCGTCGTCCCAGAATAAATAAATACCGCTTTGAACCACGGGAATTGTCTGCAGCATCCTCGTCTGTACATTGGTATCCGGCTTGTGTTCTCCGGAGCCGTCATTCCAGTCGATCGTCGCTACGAAATGATCGGCGTAAGAGCACGGATTAATCAGATGGCCTATGGGAGCGTGCCACTGCGCTTGCCGGTAGGAAATTCCAGCTTCGTAGTCGGTGACCGTTAGGAACATATACTTCGACTCAGCGCGCGCCGGTCGCAGAGAGAATCCACCGAGACCCACGGCCAGAAAAGTTATCAATACCGCGCAGATTCGCAAACAACCCTGCCGCATAAGTCGCACGCCCCGAAAATGATTGGAAGACCGCAGAAATACTAGCAACTGCCATAGCGAGAGTAAACAATGTTCGGCGCCGGCATTTAGTTCAGGTAACGGACTAGACATCTGCGCCTTGCGGCCACTCCTCGCAAGGTGCTAATTTGAATGGTACTTCGAGATTTGTTCTGACTCGAGTCGGACGGTGCACCAGGTTCTAGTACGACCCGCCGCAGGAGTTCAATTGCCATCGTGGAGCGTTAACGACCAAAAAATCCCGCAGGGTCGGCTGGCACTGGTCTCCTATGTCTTTGTCGCTATAGTCGCGCTACTCATGGTCGGCTTCTGGAAGCTCCAGGTCGTGCAGTCCGGCCATTTTGCCGATCTCGCGGAACGTAACCGTGTACGTTCCATCCCGATTATCGCCCCGCGCGGGCCCATGCTCGACCGCGAAGGCCGAGTGCTCGTCGATAGCTACCCTTCCTTCAGCATTCTGCTCATGCGCGATGATCTGAAATCGCTGGAGAAGAGCCTTCCCCAAATCGAAGACGGCCTCGGAATCGATCCCGACGATTTGCGGCAGGAACTGGAAGCAGCCAAGAATGAGCCGAAGTTTCTGCCGGTGATAATTAAGCCTGCCGCAACCCAGGCGGATATTGCTTTCGTCGAATCGCATCGCGCCGACATTCCCGTACTCGAACTTATGATGGTTCAACGCCGCAGATATCCTCACAATTCCATGCTCGCAAGCGCAATTGGCTACGTCGGCGAAGTGTCCGTGCAGGACATGGATCAGAGCGAAGGACAGTACCGTCCCGGAGATCTCGTGGGCAAAGCGGGACTCGAGAAGGAATACAACGATCAACTGGAAGGCACCGACGGAATGCGCCGAGTTGTCGTCAACAGCGTGGGTAAGGTCATGCGCACCCTCGACAACGTGGAAGCCATTCCCGGGAAACCGGTTCAGCTCACCATCGACTATGATCTGCAGGCTATCGCCGAAGCGGACATGGTGGGTAAGCAAGGTGCCGTGGTAGCGATGGACGCGCGCACCGGCGAAGTCCTCGCCATGGTTAGCCGCCCAACTTTTGATCCCAATGATTTTGCTGTCAGAGTCCCCAAGGAAGAATGGCAATCGCTCAACACCGATAAGAAAACGCCGCTTCTAAATCGCGCCATCCAGGCGCAACTAGCTCCTGGCTCCGTATTCAAGATTGTAATGGCCACGGCCATGCTTGAATCCAAACAAATTTCCGAGAACTTCACCGCCTATTGCCCGGGATATGCGAATTTTTATGGACGCACATTTCACTGCTGGAGACCGCAGGGACATGGCGTGGTGGGCCTCCACGCGGCCATCGTCGATTCCTGCGACGTTTTTTTCTATAACGTAGGAAAGCTGCTCGGAATTGACACGATCTCCCATTACGCCTCGGGCCTCGGTTTCGGCAAACGCACCGGAATTGACTTGCCCGGCGAAGAACCCGGACTCGTGCCTTCGGAAGAGTGGGTCGAACGTGTCTATCACCACAAATGGTATGCAGGCGAAACCATTTCCGTATCCGTGGGCCAAGGCGCTGTAACAGTCACCCCGATTCAATTAGCCCGCATGGCTGCTGCCGTCGCCAGTGGCGGCAATTTGGTGCAGCCTCACCTGCTGAAAAATTTCGCAAACTCGAAAGTCGATCATTTCGCTATCTCCGACAATACTGTCGAGCAGGTGACCCAGGGACTCTACGGCGTCGTCAATGAAGGCGGCGGCACCGGATATCATCTGCGTCTGCAAAACATCGATTTGTGCGGGAAGTCCGGCACCGCTCAATTGATGAGCTACGATGCCGCGAAACGCCTCGGCACTAAGACCATGGATGGATGGTTTGTCGGCTTCGCTCCACGTCGCAATCCGGAAATTGTCATCGCCGCAATCGTTCAAGACACCATGGAGCACGGCGGTGAAGCTGCCGGCCCAGTTGTGCGCGACATTGTGAAAGCCTATTACGATAAGAAGAACGCTCGAACGCTACAGCAAGCCACGACCGATTCGCCCGCACAACCCAATTCAACGCAGCCTCTTGTTGCAACTGTTGGAGCGAAGCGCCCATGAAAGACCGCCCGCGCACTCAGGATTTCGATTGGGTTTTGCTCGCCATCGTTGCCGCCATCACCACTCTCGGTGTGCTGGAGATTTATTCTTCCACGCACGCCAGCGCCATGGTCGGAATGCAATGGAAGCAACTTATGTGGCTTGGCGTCGGTATCGCCGCAATGTTCATTATTTCGCGGATTGATTACCACACCCTGATGGATCAGGCTCCCGTGCTTTACATGTTCGGACTGGCCACTTTGCTGGTTGTTCTGGTGATCGGCCATTCGCGCTTCGGAGCCAAGCGCTGGGTCTCGCTGGGTGGTGGCCCCAATTTCCAAGTGTCAGAGTTGATGAAGTTGATTATAATCATTGTGCTGGCTCGGTTCTTTAGCGAAGTCCGCACGGACCGGCTGACGCTTACGGATCTGGTGAAAGTTGCCGCGCTCACCTGCATCCCGGTAGGCTTAATTTTGATGCAGCCGGATTTGGGAACAGCGATGGTGCTGGTTCCTGTCGCCATTGTTGGCGCATTCCTTGCAGGAATTGAATGGAAGCATATGGCCGTCGGCTTGGTGCTGGTAGCGCTCATGATTCCAGTAGGCTGGAATATGCGGCACCATCTAAAGCCTTACCAGCAGCAGCGTATCGAAACATTCCTCCACCCCGAGGAGAACCCGCGCAGCGCCGGCTATCAGGTTCTGCAGTCTGAGATTGCCGTCGGTTCGGGCGGATTTTGGGGCAAAGGTTTCGGCAAAGGCAGCCAGAACCAGCTGGGCTTCGTGCCCGTGCGATATTCCGATTTCATTCTGGCCGCGCTTGCCGAGGAACAGGGTTTCATCGGCGTTTGCGTCGTCTTGCTGTTGTACCTTGGTTTGATTCTGCGGCTGGTGGACAACGCGCAGAAAGCAAAAGATCGTGCCGGGATGTTCATCGTGATGGGAGTGACCGCCATCCTCGGCTTTCATGTTCTGGTCAACGCTTCAATGGTGATAGGCTACATGCCGGTTACCGGAATTCCCTTGCCGCTGATGAGCTACGGCGGGTCGGCAACGGCATTTGTCTTTTTGGCTTTGGGTCTGGTGATGAACGTACGCATGCGCCGTTTCGTCAACTGAACCCGCAACTACATGACACAAAGAATTAGAGGCATCAGCACTTCAGTACCCCGAGCCACAGGCCGGGAATTCAATTTCAAGATCAGGTAAGCATCGGTGAGGAAAGCAATCGCACATTCTGACAAGTCTTTCCTGAGCGGCACGTCGTGGCGGGTACAAGGTTTCGCCTTGCCCCACGCCGGCCGAGCGCGCGCATGTGTGTGCGCCGCCGCCCTCCGATGCGCCATGAGGAGTTTACATGTCGAAGGAAATGGTCATCTCGGCGAACCCGCACGAGACGCGGGTAGCCATTCTCGAAGAAGGTCAGCTTTGTGAGTACTATGTTGAACGCGAAAAAGAATTTGCGTTAGTTGGAAGCATCTACAAAGGCAAAGTGACGCGCGTGCTGCCAGGCATGCAGTCCGCCTTTGTGGAGATTGGCCTCGATAGCGACGCCTTCCTCTACGTCAGCGATTTCCTGGAAGACATCGAGGAATTCGACCACATTGTCACCACCGTAGAGGAGAAAGCCCAAAAGATGGAAGCGCAGGGCGGCCAGGTTTTCGCCGCGCCCGGCGCCACAATTCCGGCTCTTGAGCCTGCTGATGTCGAAGCTGTTCCGTTCCTTGGCGACGATGCCTCGCACGCTGAATTCGCGGCTGCGGAGCCTGTCCCGCTTGCGCCTACCGTAGCTCAGCACGAACCAAGCCATGCCCCTCCCCCGAGCCGCCCACGTTACGAAAATCGCCCATCGGGCGGACACGGCGGCGGCGACCGAGGTGGTCGCAATTTCCGCGGTCGTGGTGGACGCGGCGGCGGCCGTAATTTTCGCCGCGATAGCGGAAGCCGCGGCGGCGAGCGGAGACCAGGCCGCGATCTCCCGTCTTCAAAATATGCTTCGTCTCGCCCTTACGAAGAAAGTTCGGCCGAGCCCGCTGCGGCCGAGGGCCACGTATCCATAATATTGCCGGGTGAATCTCTCGCGAAATACCGCGAAAAGCCCGCTGCACCCGCGTCATCCCCCGTTGAGCCGTCGGAAAATATCGCTACGCCGATTCCCACGGAGTCTTCGGCCCATTTCGCGCCGGAGCCTTCGCAGTCCCAGCCGAATGCTTACGAACCGCCCGCACAAGAGTCGCCCGTGGCGTACACGGAATCCCCGGACCCGAGCGCGCGCCTAGCCCCACCAGTTTTTCCGGCTCGCCGTCCGTCCACGTCTTCATCCGGCTTGGAGCCCCTTCCCGGCGAGAAGCTCTCCAAGTGGAAAGCGCATCAGCATCTTCCGATCGACGCCAAAGAAGATCTCGACGCTCTCCCCGTTCCCGACGCTGTTCGTTTCGCGCCTCTCGCGCCTCTATCGCCTTTGGAGCAGACCGAAACAGAAGATCGCCCCGCTCACGATTCGCGGGAACTCCATGATTCACGCGCCCAGCTTGAATCCAGCGCGGATCGAGAAACTCACTTCGGTCACGAATCTGTCGAAACCGCTCACGCGCACACCGATCATCTCCCCTCGGACCTCAGCGAGGATGAAGTCACCGCGCTAGCCGAGCATATTGCCGAAGCTCAGGATGATGCCGCCGCGCGCGTGGCCCAGGATCGCGTTTTCGCCGCCGCAGATGCCGCAGCGGACGGACATGGCTCCGAAGCAGACGCGGAAGTGGAAGCAGAAGAAATCGACGCGGCCGAAGAAGAAGCCGAAGAGGAAATAGATCACGAACACTTGGAAGCTTTTTCGAACGAAGGCGGACCTTCGGAAGCCACGCGTTCGGAGGCAGAGGAAATCGATGCAGCAGACGCAGAAGCCGAAGAACAAATAGCGCACAGCGCCGAAGAACATCACGAGCACTCAGATAGCGAGCACGCGGAACACACTGAAGGTCATGAAGGCGAACACTCCGAATTAGCGCTGTCACCCGACGGCATTGCAGCCTCGGCGGAAAATTCTCAATCTTTGGTTCAAAAGCCGGTACAAGCCCGGGTACGCAACGACTTCCGCTCGCGCATGCAGAATCCCGCTCGCCGGGGACAGCGCGATCGCGGACGCCGCGACGACCGCAATCGCCGTCCGCAGCACAGCCAGGGCCATCATCGCCCGCAGCAGCCTCGCCGCACGCAGCTCATTGCCGACATGCTGAAGCAGGGCCAGGAAATCATCGTCCAGATCGCCAAGGAGCCGTTGGGCAAAAAAGGCGCGCGCATCACGAGCCACATCGCTCTTCCCGGCCGCTTTTTGGTTTACATGCCCACGCTCGATCACACCGGCGTCTCTCGCAAAATCGCGTCCGCCGAAGAGCGTTCCCGCTTGCGCCATCTAGTGAACGACGCTAAGGGCGCTTCAGGCGGCGGTTTCATCGTGCGCACCGCTGCTGCCAGCGCCGCTCCCGATGAAGTCCGCGCCGACGTGGAATTCCTCACCCGCACCTGGACCGAAATTAAAGCCCGCTCCGAACAGCGCAAGGCTCCCTCGATCTTGCACCGCGATTTGAACCTGGTCGAACGCATCCTTCGCGACTACATCACGCCCGATTTCGGCGCCATCTGGGTCGATACCGAAGAGGAGTACACCAANNAAAGGCCTGCGTCCAAAAGTGTGGCTGAAATCCGGCGGTTACATCGTCATCAACCACACGGAAGCGCTCGTAGCCATCGACGTGAACACCGGGAAATTCGTGGGCAAAGGTTCCAACCGCCTGGAAGACACCATCGTCCGCACCAACCTCGAAGCGGTGAAGGAAATTGTCCGTCAGATGCGTTTGCGCGATCTCGGCGGCATCATCATCATCGACTTCATCGACATGGAAGAGCGCCGCAATCGCGAAAAAGTGATGGCCGCCCTGGAAGATTCTCTTCGGGCCGACCGCGCTCCTTCAAAAGTTCTGCGCTTCAACGAGTTCGGCCTGGTCGCAATCACGCGCAAGCGCACCAAGCAGGCNNATTCCCACTCTGTGCTACGAAATCCAAACCGAAGCGCGGAAAATGGCTCCGGAAGTCAGTTCCGGCAGCCTCACCTTGCGCGTTCATCCTGAAATTGCCAAAGCTCTCAAGACCCGCGAATCCGAGCTAATGGACGAACTCGAGCGCTGGGCCAAGAAGAGCATCATCATCCAGGCAGATCCGACACTCCATTGGGAGCAATACGACATCTACTAGGGATTGAAGTTTCCGGATGTCACAGATTAGAAGTTGAGGCGCCGCGGAACCAATCCGCGGCGCCTTTTTTTCCCTGGCGGGAAGCGTGTCGCAAATAACTCCGGGCCACGTCTGGAGGTTAGAGTGCCTTGCCCCGGGCGGCCTGCCCTTTCAGAAGAAATGTCTTGGGAAATCTGCCTTCGCCGCAAATCTTGAAGGACCCGAAGTCTTTGTACCATTGCCCGTCCGGCGCTACCGGCTCGGATTCGCGCCAAAGTTTAAGCTGGTAAAGATCCTCGGCAGTGATTCGGCGTTCCGCGAGGCGATCGAAAAGATGTTGCCGGAGAGCTGGCGGGAGATTGGTCCACTGAATCGCGGGCATTACTCGCCGAAAGTCATTCGCGCAAGTTCCTTCTTGAGCTTTTGGCGTTCCACAGGATCTAAAGTTTCAGAAAGCTGGTTTGCCAATGCGAAGAATCGTTCCTTCTCCGCCTCTTTGGATTGCATGCCCGCCTCAATTAAATCGACGAGCACGCGGCTGGCGCTCGTCTTCCGCGTTTTGGCGATCGCCCGTACGTGTTTGGCAATGCGCGTGGGGATCGTGACGCTCTGTCGAACGGCCTTCTCCGATTTAGCCATATCGATCATTTTACACCATCTTGCACCACAATGCACCGCACTTGTGTTATGGCTGCCCCCCTAAGTCGCCGCACAATTCGGTGTGCTATCATGTCGCGAGCGTCAGAGTCACAACTCCGAGTAAGGAGCTCGATTTGGCCGCCCGCGTCCTCAACGGAAACGTTATCCGCGATGAGATTTATGCGGAGCTTGCTGGCGAAATTTCCGCGCTGGCCGCGGCCGGAATTCGCCCCGGACTGGCCGCCGTACTGGTTGGAGACAATCCCGCCTCGAAAATTTACGTAAAGAGCAAAATCGCCGCATGCGAAAAGCTCGGACTTGCAAGCATTCAGGTAACGCCGCCGGCCACCATCACAACTTCCGAGCTACTTGCCATTATCGAGGACCTGAATCGCCGCGATGACGTTGACGGCATCCTGGTTCAGCTCCCCCTACCAGCGCAAGTGGAAACAAGGAAAATTCTCGAAGCGGTGGACCCGGCGAAAGATGTGGACGGGTTTCATCCGCTGAATGTCGGCCGTCTGGTCGCCGGCCGCCCCACGCTAGTTCCATGTACGCCGGCCGGTGTGATGGAACTTTTGCGCCGCAGCAGCATTCCGCTCGAAGGCGCAAACGCTGTGGTCGTCGGCCGCAGCGATATCGTCGGGAAGCCAATGGCGCTTCTTCTGACGCACGCGAACGCTACTGTCACAGTCTGCCATTCGAAGACACGCGACTTGCCCGAAACGGTTCGCCGCGCGGAAATCGTGGTTGCCGCCATGGGTCGCGTGGCGATGATCACGCCCGATTACATCCGTCCCGGCGCCACGGTNNACTCCGGTGCCAGGCGGCGTCGGACCGCTCACTATCGCTATGCTGATGAGTAACACGGTGAAAGCCGCACGTTTGCGGCGCGGCTCGCGCGTACCAGCTGCCGCGGCCGTCCGGCACTGATGCTTTTCTATGCTTAGGGTCGGCCTCACAGGCGGAATCGCGACGGGCAAGACAACGGTGGCCTCTATGCTCCGGGACCGCGATGTTCCCGTGCTCGACGCTGACCCGCTCGGCCACGAGCTTCTCGAGCCTGGCCAGGCAGCCTATGAAGAAACCGTCGCCGCTTTCGGCCCGGAGGTTCTCGACGCAGGCGGTAAAGTGAGCCGCGCAAAGCTCGGCGGCATCATATTTGCTGACGCTCAAAAGCGCGCGCAGCTCAATCAGATTCTTCATCCGCGAATCCTCGATATTCTGCAAAAGTGGTTTGCAGCGCTCGATGAACCGGAAGGTCCGGAGTTCGCCGTCGTTGAAGCCGCGCTCATCGTTGAAGCCGGTTATAACCGCAATCTCGACAAGCTCATCGTTTGTTGGTGCCGGCCCGAACAACAGCTGGAACGTTTAACGCTTCGCGGACTCTCGATGGAAGAAGTCCAGCAGCGCATCAGTGCGCAAATGCCGCCGGAAGAAAAGCGCAAACTCGCCGACGAAGCGATCGATTGTTCGGGCTCCATCGAGGAGACTCAGCAGCAAGTGAACCGCGCTGTTGAAAAACTCAAATTAGCCGGCTCCGGGAGAAACATTCCCTGACCCGGCAGCGTATTTACAGGTAGGGANNGACGCGCAATCCGCCTGCTGGCCATCGGATTAATCATAGGCCTGGGCGCATATTGGGCCGGCTCGCGATGGGGCCAGCGAGTTCCCTCGGTTGTAAATGCTCTGCGTTCGTCCTCAACTCCCAGCGAGGCGGGGCTGGATCCCACAGAAGCCGAAAACGTCCGGATCTACAAACAGGCGGCGCCCGCCGTCGCTAACATCGTCACACGAACAGTCGAATACGATTTTTTCTTTAATCCCGTCCCGGTGGAAGGCGCCGGGTCCGGCTTTCTGATGGACAACGACGGCCACATTTTGACGAACTTCCACGTCGTCCAGGGCGCGCAAACCATCGAAGTCACTCTGGGCGATCAATCGCGTTACAAAGGAAAATTGGTCGGCTCCGATCCGAACAACGACATTGCACTGATTCAAATTGATCTCGCCGGACGCAAAATCACCCCCTTGCCCCTCGGCGATTCCCGCAATTTGCTGGTCGGCCAGCGCGTGCTCGCCATCGGCAATCCGTTCGGATTCCAGAGCACCCTCACCACCGGCGTGGTTAGTTCGCTCGGACGCACGGTGCAAACGCGCGAAAATACCTTTATCGATGAAGCCATTCAAACTGACGCATCCATCAATCAGGGGAATTCCGGCGGACCATTGCTGAATTCCCATGGTGAGGTGATTGGGATCAACAGCGCGATTTATACGCCCGCTGGCGCAGCCGGCGGCATTGGCATCGGCTTCGCCATTCCGATCAATACCGCCAAACGCGTCGCCAATGATCTGATTACGCGCGGCCGCGTGCGCCATGCCACTCTTGGAGCCGAAGGCCGCGCCCTCTGGCCGCGACTCGCTGAAGCGCTGAATCTTTCCACACAACAAGGAATCTTAATCGAGCGAGTCGAGCCCGGCGGGCCCGCCGCCCAAGCCGGTATACGCGGTGGAACGAAATCCCTGACGGACAACCGCATGCAGGAATTACGCGTTGGCGGCGACGTTCTGATCGCCATTGACGCAAAGCAAATCGCCAGCCAGTCCGACTTGAGCCTCCTGTTGAATCGCTCTCAACCCGGCGACACCGTTACCGTCACTATTGTGCGCGACGGCAAAAAAATGGACTTGCCCGTAAAGCTCGGCGGAGATTGAAGCATTCGCCATCTAGTCTGTGGCGCATCCGGATGAAAATGGAAAAGACGGACTATGGTCTTGACGCTCCCGGGCTTGTCCGTGGATTTCTATTCGGCGGTCCGGCGCTGTTCGCGGCGGGATATTTCTTGGTTGACTGGGCCAAGGCAAGGAACATCGGGCCTTTGATTGGTTTTGGCTATGCGGCGTTTTATACCGGCATCGTACTTTTCTTCGAATCGTTTCTATTGATGGGCAGCAGCTATTACGGAAAGTTTCGCGCCCGCGACAAGCTTCTCGATAGTCTGCATCTTCGCGGNNCGCAGCATCGGGATTGACCTGTGGTCTCAGGTGGACCAAGGAAATAATTCGCGTGAGGCGACGCTGGAAAACGCGAAGCTCGAAGGAGTGGCCGATCGGGTGGAAGTGCGCGATGGTGACATGCGAAAGCTGCCCTTCCCCAACGCCTCGATGGATGCAGTAATAGCCAATCTTGCCATCCACAATATCTCGAACCGTGAAGGTCGCCGCGAAGCCATCGCCGAAATCGTACGCGTGCTGAAACCCGGAGGGCAAGTCGCGCTGATGGATTTCAAACACGTGGGCCAATATGCGGAAGACTTGAAGGAAGACGGATTCGCGGATGCTCGCGCTTCCGGTCCCATCTTTTGGATTTTCCCGCCCGTTCGAGTCGCTCGCGGCCGCAAGACTTAATCAAGGGTTGGAGGCAAACTTCAGCCGTTTTGCGCCTCGTTCTTCGCGCTATACAAGTGATGCTTACGTCGCGCGGTCACTCCATTCTTCGCGGAGATTTTCGCGCTCGTCTTCGCTAAGTCCGAACCACGATTCGGCGACATCCCGGACGCGCTCCAGCGCCGCCTGAATTTCTTTTTGTTTTTGATGAACGATTTCGCTGTCAGCGTCCACCGGCACGCGGATCGGCGGCGCGACAAACATCACCGCGCGTGAAAATGGATACGGAAGCTGAAACAAATCCCAGGACTTCTTGAAGGTATGCGCTCGTTGCAGCGCGATGTGAAACACCGAGACCGGTTTTCCCGTGCGCCGCGCGAGAATCACAGCTCCCGGTTTTGCAACGTAACGCGGCCCACGTGGGCCATCGATCGTGAGCGCCACGTGCTTCCCTTCTTCCAGCCGGCTCGCCATAATCGTGAGCCCTTCGATGGCTCCGCGCGACGAACTTCCCTGGGCAGTCCCGAATCCGAGCTTTTCGATTACGCGCCGCGTCCACTGCCCGTCGAAATTCACAGTATTCAGCACTACGATTCCGCGTTTGCGCCAGACCCAGATCGCGGAAAAAATGCAGCGGTGCCAGAATGCCCCGATCGCAGCTTCACCTGCATCGCGAATCTGCACTGCATTTTGCACCCCGACATATTCCACACGCAGCGTAGGCCCAATCAGCCGTACCACCCAATACACCGCCCAGGCGATGACCGGAATTTGCATTCGCCGCCAGCGCGAAAGCTCTGGTGGACGCGCGTCGAATTGCTGATTGGCATTTTGGCGGTCGTGCGGGACGGCCGATTTCGCATCATTTGCCACTGCGGTATAGTATAGAACTTCACGCAAATTCAGATGTACTCCAGAACACAATTCGCGCGCAGCCATAACACTGTTTTCAGCTTCGCCGGGCGACACAGGCTCTGCCAGCGATTCTTTGTCTCCATCGCTGAAGTTTTTTTTGCCTTTGTGCTTATTTTTCTCCGCACGCCGGCACTGTCTGCGCAGCAGACGCCTGCGAATTTGATCGGCCGCGTGGAAGGCAACGACNNCTCCAGCTTTTCCGTCACCAACGGCAGCGTGGTGACCGTACACGTGGGGCAGGCACGAATGGCGCTCGCGGCCGGCGGCCAAATCGACATTTGTGGCCCGGCAAAATTTACCGTGCTCGAATCCGGCGGCGCGATTACTCTGGCGCTGAATTTCGGACGCATGCGCGTGCAGATTCCCGCGACGGCTGCTTTGCGCATTTACACGCCCACCGTCGTTGCCACACCGCTCGATATCGGAGGAGCGGTTCGCGACATTACCGTCGGGTTGGATTTGAATGACTCGCTGTGCGTGCTCTCGACCAGCGGCGCCATCCGCCTCGAACAGCAATTCAGCGGAGAAGGATTAATCGTGCCGCAAGCGGGGGAATTTTTTCTCGCAGGCGGAAACCTTATCCCGGTTGCGGGCGCGCCGGGGAGTTGCGAATGCACGGCATTTGTGGCGCGGGCTACTCCTCCCCCGGCGCCGTCCCAGCCCGTGCCCGCGCAGAACATCCCGCCCGCGTATATGATTCCGCCGGTCGTATCGCAAATGCAGCCCGAAGTCGCGCCCGCGAACACCGCGGTCGCCGAGCCAGCGGCTCCAAGGAGCAGAGTGCAGATTGCAGTGCTCGCACACGCGAATGAAATGCATCCGGTACCGCCGCCATCACAGAACAACGTCGAGCCGCCAATTCCGGATATAAGCATTCCCCAGTACACCGTAATCGTGCAACCGTTCATGATGTCTGTGACGCCCTCTCCACTGCGGCCCGCGGATACTCCGACGGATACGGCGCTGCTGGTGCGCGTGGCGCGCGTTGCGCCGGAGTGGGAGTTCAGCGGCCATGTCGATGCGCCGGAGTTTGCGGTGGACATGCAGCGGGCGTTGGGGCAAAAGGCTTCGGCAGCGCAGCCACAGCCGATACCTGCGAGCCAGCCCGCGAAGAAGAAGCGCGGATTCTGGGGCTCGATCAAGAGCATCTTTGGCGGCGGTGACGAGACCCGCCAGTAATTTCGCGCTCGGGTAAAAGAGAGCAGATCCCTCGGCAAAGCTGCCTCGGGATAACAGGTACGTGAGTTTTGAGCCATCGCAGATTTTCCGGTGTGGTTAGCTTTACATTCCTTCGTAGTTGGGGCCGCCGCCACCTTCTGGCGGGACCCAGTTGATGATCTGGTAGGGGTCGGCAATGTCGCAGGTTTTGCAGTGGACGCAGTTTGCGGCGCTGATCTTCAACTTTGGCCCGTCTTTATCGGTCACCATTTCGTATACCGCGGCGGGACAAAAATATTGGCACGGGTTTCCGTATTCGCGGACGCAGCGGTCGCCGCAGATATTCGGCTCAAGAACGATGAGATGGCAGGGCTGATCTTCGTCGTGGCGCGTTCCGGAATGATAGACGTCGGTGAGGCGGTCGAAAGTGAGTTTGCCGTCGCCGCGAAAGCGAGTGGACTGGTCGACGAGGGTGCGGTCGCGATTCAATTTCTCGTATTCCTTGTAGCCCGCTTCGCTGTGCATGGGATCGACCAGGCCGCGGCCGCCAGTGATGAACTGGATTCCCGATTTTGCGAGGCCGGTCCAGAGGCCCCCATGAAATGCCTGGTGAAAATTACGGACTTCCCACAGCTCTTTTTTGATCCAGCTATTTTCGAGTTTGGTTTTATATACGGATAGCGCCTTTTCGGATGTGTCTCCGGAGCAGAGCGCTTCGTAAATTGTTTCGGCGGCGAGCATGCCGCTCTTGATAGCCGTGTGAATGCCTTTCAGGCGCTGCGAATTCAGCAGGCTAGCGGAATCACCGATGATGAGTCCGCCGTCCATGTAGGAGCGCGGCATGGAATACCAGCCGCCGTAAGGAACGGTTTTTGCGCCGTAGCGAACGAGCTTGCCGCCGTCCAGGATTTTCTTGACGAACGGATGAGTCTTGAACTTTTGAAACGCTTCGTGCGGATCGAAGAGCGGATCGTGATATTCCAGGGCGACGACCATGCCGAGCGAAACACGATTGTCGCGCAAGCCGTACACCCAGCCGCCGCCGTACAAGTCAGAGCTAAGCGGCCAGCCGAGCGTGTGCGCGACGTATCCGGTATCAATGCGTCCGGATTGCACGTCCCACAATTCTTTTATGCCAATGCCGTAAACCTGCGGATTCAGGCCGTCGAGTTTTAGATTGTTGACGAGCTCTTTGGTGAGCGAGCCGCGCGGGCCTTCAGCGAGTACGGTTACTTTTGCGCGCAATTCGTAGCCGGGAGTGAAGTTATCTTTGGGCTTGCCGTTTTTGTCCACGCCCTTGTCTTCGGTGAGGACGCCGGCGATTCCATTTCTGCCCGAGGCTTTGTCGTACAGAAGGTTTCTGCCGGCAAATTGGGTGAAAAGGTTGACGCCCTTCTTTTCGACCAAGCCGCCGAGCCATTTCACTAGTTTGTTGAGCGAGACGACGTAGTTGCCGTGATTTTGCAAGGGCGGCGGAGTGATGGGAAGCTTCCAGGAATCATTTTCGGTGAAGTAGTAGGCGGCGTCGCCGGTGACGGGCGTATCGAGCGGCGCGGTTTTTTCGAAGTCGGGGACGAGCTCGCGAAGGCCGCGCGCGTCCATGATGGCGCCGGAAAGCTGGTGCGCGCCAATTTCGCGGGCCTTTTCCAGCACGTAAATATTTTCGGCGGAGAGCGCGGGAGATTTGTTTGCCAGGGTGTGCTGCTCGATCAGATTCGCGAGATGAAGCGCGCATGCCAGTCCCGCCGGCCCGGCGCCAATGATTAAGACGTCCGCTTCGAGTTGTTCGCGCTCGATGGTCATGGCGTCAGTCAGCAACCTGGGAAATGAACGAAATATCGAGCGGGCATTTTTGAATTTTTTGGCGATTTGGGCAGTTCGCCGTTCTTTGTTTTCTGTAAGTTACA